>JBEKIK010000409.1:0-2998 GCA_050011795.1 Thermoguttaceae bacterium
CCTAGCCCTCTCCCAAAGGGAGAGGGGACCAATTCCGACAGCCCTCACCCTAGCCCTCTCCCAAAGGGAGAGGGGACCAATTCCGACAGCCCTCACCCTAACCCTCTCCCAAAGGGAGAGGGGACGTTGGATGATCTCCCAAAGGGAGAGGGGACATTTGATAATTTCCCAAATGGCACATTCGTTCCCACGCAGGAGCGTGGGAACGAGGAAGGTTGGTCGGGAGAGGGGACGTTGGATTTTGACGCCCTGATTCTCGCCACGCCATCGTGGATGACGGCCAAGTTGCTCCATCCGGTAGATGCCGATCTGGCCCGCGAACTGGCCTTGATCTCGCACCAAGGCACCGCCATCGTTTCGCTGGGCTATAATGACCGGCAAGTCGGCCATCCATTGGACGGTATGGGGGCGGTCGTGCCGGCCATCGAGCAAAGTCCCATCCTGGCCATTAGCTTTAGCAGCCGGAAATATGCCCATCGCGCACCGGAAGGCAACACGCTCTTGCGGGTTTTCGTGGGCGGGGCACGACATCCGGAACTGGCCGAAATGCCCGACGGACAACTCTTGCCCCTGGTCCGCCGGCACAGCGAAAAACTCCTGCACATCCAGGGTGATCCGGTTTTTTTTGACGTTGCCCATTGGCCCCGCACCATGCCGCAGTATCACGTCGGACACAAAGATCTGATTGCTAGCATTGAAGCAAAAGTCGCCTCAATTTCCAATATTCAACTGGCCGGCAATGCCTATCACGGCGTGGGAATTCCCGACTGCATTCACGGGGGCGAACTGGCGGCGGAACGAATTTTGACCGCAATTTAGAAAATACCCGGACATCAATCTACTGAAGGTTCTTTTTTATTATTTATCTGCCGGAGTGTTGAGTTCTTCGGCAAGCATTTTTAGTTTTTCAAATTGAGGACTTTCAGGCTTATATAAATTTTCTTTGTCGAGCCCGGCTTTAAGGGCTTCTTGCATAGTCGAGGCAGCCTTGCTCTTTTGACCTGCCAGCAGGAAGGCTTGTGCTTGGTGAAACAGCCGAAGGGGACTTGGATTTTCGGCAATTGCTTTCTCCGTATCGGCGAGTGCATTTTCAGCATCGCCTTTGGCGATATAGACACATGCCCGGGTATCCAGCAACGATCCCAACGGTCCGGCAATTTCCAATGCTTTGTTGATAGTATTCAAAGCTTCATCGAGTTTTTCGCCTTGGAAAGACAAAAGTATGGCGAGGTTATTCATTGCTGCGTAGTAGTTGGCGTTTTTCTTTAAAGCTTCTCGGTAGAAATATTCCGCTTCTGCTAAGCGGTTTTGTCCGGCATATAAATCGCCAAGGGCCACGACGATTGCAGAATGGTCGCTGAATTTTGGAGACATTCGCGCTTCCTTAAGGACTCTTTCCACCCTCGTTACGATATCCATGCCGCCTTTTCCATTGCGTGTGACGGTCAGACTAACCTGGGCGATGCTCAAGGGATCGCTATTTTTCCAAGTCTGTTCGAGCACGCTTATGGCCTTCTCGGTTCTGCCCTGCCGGTTGAGAAAGGCGACAAGGTCTAGCGACCTGCCAGGAGATTCGGCAATGTATTGAGTATATAACGTTTCAGCGGTTCGGAGATAGCGATCGGCCATTGATTTCTGGTCCGGATCCTTTAACCGCATGGCCAATTGCTCTATTTCTTCAGCCATCGTATGCAAGCGTTTAGAACGTTCGGGCGGAATAGCGTTTTTTTGGTCAACAAAATCTTTTAATAAATCCAGAGCCTCTTTATACTGATTGCGCTGAAAGAGCAACTCGGCTTGGAGAACTATAGTGGCAGCGGAATGGGAAAAATCCTTAACCAACCTATTTACGTACGATTCCGCAGCGGATATATCCCCATGATCCAGTAGGGCTTTGGCATAAATCGCCATGTAACGGGGATCGTTACTTTGATAAGACTCCAGCCGTTGCAATACTTTATTGGCATTGTTCCAGGCATCGGAGTCTTGATGACCGGCATTTGCAGTGGACTGGGATGCTTGTTGCGATTGTTTTTCTTTGGACAAATAAAGCAGAGCCAGGTTACAGAGGTCTTCGGGCGTGACTTGTTGTCCCGCTGCTATTTTCGTCAAAGCGGCGATTGCTTCGTCCTTACAGCCGCGGTTGGTGCTGAGCGAGAGAATTTGTGCTTTAATTCGCAAATCATCGGCCGAATTGCCGGCGGAAGCCAGGTTCTGTTCGATCAAATTTCGGGCAATTTCCATGTTCTTGAGACCGCCTTTGGCCAGGATATTCTTCGCCAATAGCCGGCGGGCCTGCTTCAAATCGGCTTCATCCGTCTTTATCTTCCCATCGACAATCCGTTTCAAGATGTCCTCGGCTTCAGCCATTTTGCCGATCTTTTGATAGAATTCGGCTATGGAATAGTTCACGCGTGGATCGTCCGGTTTGGCGCCCAGCGCGATCTTGTATTGCTCTTGGGCTATGTCATTCCTCCCAATTACTTCATAACATTTGGCTAAGATAAGCGGCGCCTGATCGGCAGGAATTGTGCGACCCGCTTGATTCAAGGCCGCTTCAGCATCGCCGATTCTATCGGAAAGGCTGAGTAATTCCACCAAAGCGACCCATGTCTCCGGTACATCGCCTTTCAATTCCACGGCACGGCGAAGGCTTTTTTCGGCCTCGGCCGACAGGTCTGAGAAATCTTTATCGCGTTTTTGCATTTTTGCCCACCGCGCCGCGACACCCAATATCTGCCCAAGCCAGATTTGCTCTTTGTAATCGTCGGATTTTTCAGAAATAGCCTGACGGGCTTTTTTCACGGCCAAATCGAATTCACCTTGCCTGAACATCTCTTCTACCCACATACGGGTTAATTCCGACATGAAGGGATATTTCTGAGGATTTATTTTACCGATCAGTTTATCGACTTCCGCGAAGCGATGCTGCTGACAGAGAAATTGCACCGTGCGACGCACCGCTTTGGGATTAATTTCTCCCAGGTCGATGGCGCCC
>JBEKIK010000410.1:0-2985 GCA_050011795.1 Thermoguttaceae bacterium
CTCCTCTTTCGATAAGCGAACAATATATTTCTTCTGCATGGGAAACCTCCTTGTTTCCCACAGTATCCCTAAAAAACACATTACGATCAATCCCAATTATTAACCGTGACACAGCACTAGTGAAGATTTCATAAAATAACGAATGAACTATTAAGCGCGGATTACCCAATATATGCGCCTGTCCCCTTTTTTCATCCTACCAATCGTTCGAGCAGGCGGGGAAGCGACACGTAGGCGAAGCGGGTGACGTGGTCGGAGGTGGAGAAGGGGATGTAGAGGTGATCGTTGTGGATCATCGCCCCGCAAGTGTACACCACGTTGGGCACGTACCCGTCGCGCTCTTCTTCGGTTGCGGTGATTAGCGGCTGGTCGAGGTGGCCGATTACTTTTATGGGATCCTTGAGGTCCAGGAGCATTGCACCGATGCAATATGTCCGCATGGGCCCTACGCCGTGGGTCAAAAGCAGCCAACCGGCGGGCGTTTCCAGGGGCGAGCCGCAGTTGCCGATCTGCACGAATTCCCAAGAGGATTTCGGCGTTTGCATGAGTTCGGCGGTTTCCCAGAAGTGCACGATGTCGGAGTACATGATATAGAGATTTTCGCCGTCCACGCGGGAGCACATCGCATAATGCCCGTCGATGCGGCGGGGAAACAGGGCCATGCCTTTATTCCGGGCCTGTGCGCCGTTTAAAGTATGTATGCCGATGCGGAGGAAATCGGTGGTTTCCATGAGCTGCGGCAGCATACGATAACCGTCGAAGGCGATATAGGTGCCGAAGTAGGTGCTTGCGCCGTCGTCGTCAACAAAATTGACCATCCTCAAATCCTCGATTCCGTGCCGTTCGTTGCTGCTTTGGGGGAAGATTACCACTTCAGCCGCCTCGGCGTCTTTGGATAGCTCCAACTGGTAATTCGATCTTGCCAGCAATAACATGCTGTTGCGAGCCTGGTCGTAAACCAGTTTTTCAGGGGCCGTTTCGGCCGCCTTGGCAAGGGCGCGTTCGAGTTCGCTGAAGGTGAAATGATCGGGCAGCAGATTCATCACTGCGTTGACCGCCGTATCGTCCACGGCAATGTCGCGGAGTTTTTGGTGGAAAAGATGTTTTTCGTATTGGTTATCGGGTGAAATTCGCACGCGGTGGGAATAGCGGCTGGGCGGACCCATGGTTATTTTATGATCGGCATGGATGATCCCGTCGCGAAAAACGATCGAGGAAAGATGCCCTTCGCCGGTGGCGCGAAAGCTCATGATGAAGCGCACCGCGCCCTGTGGAAGATTCCTCTGGTTGCGATGCTTGACGATGGAGGGATTAAAAAGCGCGGCCGACTCGATCGAATATTCCGCGGTGAGATAGGAGCCGATCAACAAACGCTTTTTAGGCGAGATGTTTTCGCCTTCGCCCGTCAGGGCGGCAGCGGCTTGATAGTGCTCGTTGAAAACGGCCGTGATCTGTTTGTGCCGGCCTTGGAATTTTTGCAGCACCTGGCCCAAAACGCGATCGACCTCGCCCTCCGAAAGTTGAGCGACTCGCTCGATGATCTTGCGGACGCGTGTTTCCCCCCCGGGGTCGAATGGTCGGGTAATTACCCGCCGAATGTCGTTTTCAAACCGGATTGGCAAGCGATGAACCTTCAAAGAATTACGACCGGCGTGCTTTTTCATGGTTATCATGGTAACATTATACAACAAACCGTGTTTGACGGCTCATTGCCCCCCATGATAGGAGGGTGGCCTATTGCCGCTTAGACACATATATTATATTTAGATTATTGAATAACGTGGATTTAATGATGATAATATACGTCTAATCCCTGCCAATTCAGGAGAAATCGTTTGCTTATGGTATTATTGTTACAGGGATTGCGACGTTACAGCCATCTTTAATAATACGTTGGTTTTGCTTGGAAAAGAAAAACTTGACGACAAAAAACGTTGAGAATGCTGAAAGAATCAGGAAATCCAAGCAAAGTGTAATTTTCGGTGAGTTAAAGGCCTGAATAAAGAAATTCACACCTTTTTCCTTAGGTTTCATACAGGCCTGGAAAAATCAGCGCAAAGTACTGCATCTTTTGATTGCCGCCCGCCCGATTTAGCGGGTTAGCGAAATGGTTTCTGTTTTTTTATCAGGAGGATACTACGATGAAAAGAATCGCCATCGTGGGCAATTATCTGCCCCGGATATGCGGCATCGCCACGTTCACCACCGATCTGTGCGAATCGCTGGCCGCGCAGTTCCCAGATGCGACTTTTTTCGCCCTTCCGGTCAACGACACCGATGCGGGCTACAACTACCCGCCCCGCGTGCGCTTCGAACTGCGGCAAAACGATCTTGCCTCGTACCGGCAGGCGGCCGACTTTTTGAATGTCAACAAAGTAAACCTCGTTTGCTTGCAGCACGAGTTCGGCATATTTGGGGGACCGGAGGGAAGTCACGTCCTTTCGCTGCTTCGCGACCTGCGGGCTCCGGTAATCACCACCTTGCACACGATTCCCGGCCAACCCAATCCGATCCAACGCGAAGTGCTTTCGGAGATTGTGGAGCGCTCAGAGCGCGTCATATCGATGAGCAATAAAGGCATCGAATTCTTGCGCGCGCTGTATGGTTTTTCTTCCGACAAGGTGGTTTTCGTACCTCACGGCATTTATGACATGCCTTTTACGGATCCGAATTTTTACAAAGACCATTTTGGGGTCGAAGGGAAATTCGTAATCTTGACGTTCGGACTGTTGGGTCGGAGCAAGGGCATTGAGAACGTAATTAAGGCGCTGCCCGAGATCCTCAAGCACTGCCCCAATGCCGTTTACATGGTTGTCGGGGCCACGCACCCGCACGTTGTCAAATCCGAGGGCGAATCCTATCGGATTTCCTTACAGTTGATGGCGAGGAAATTAGGGGTTGAGCAAAATGTCATTTTCCACAATCGTTTCGTCAGCCAGGAAGAAATGATTGAAGCCATCGGCACAGCCGATCTTTATGTAACGC
>JBEKIK010000411.1:0-2983 GCA_050011795.1 Thermoguttaceae bacterium
GCTTCGCGGCGAGGAATCGCACGGCATGTTGCTGGCCGCCAGTGATTCGCAAGGCGTGGTGCTCTTGCGCCCCGACCGCGAATGTGAATCCGGAGCGACGGTGAAATAAGCCGGAATTGACCTGTTCCAGCGCTTATGATGGGCGGTGATCCAACGAAATCATTCAAAAAGCCACTCCACCACTCGCACCAATCCGTTTTCATCGTGGGTTGGCGCAACGCGGTCCGCGGCGGCTTTAACCTCCGGCAGGGCGTTGCCCATGGCCACGCCCAAGCCGGCTGCGCGAATCATGGGAATGTCGTTCACGTCGTCGCCCACCGCGCAGATTTCCGCCTCCTCTATCCCCCAACTCTCGGCCAGCCGTTTTACGCCCAACCACTTGCTCACGCCCGCGGGCGTAATCTCCGCCAAGAACCCCTGATAACGCGGGCTGCGCAACACGTTAGTCGAAATCCGGCCGGACAACGTGCCGTGCAAAATTTGTTCCAATATCAGCATTTGGTCCTTGGCGCCCATTGTAAAAACCAAAAACACGTCCGGCGGCGGGTTGCTTATCAGATTCGGCCAAATCCGCCCGTCATTGGGATTCAGATCGAGATATTCCTGCAATTCCGGGGTTTTAACCTTTTGCCGGGCAAGGTAAAAGTCGAATCCTTCGGCGAAAGTATCGGCGCAGAGCAGCGGATCATATCCGCCTTGGTCGATCAGCCGCAAAACCTGCCGGAGCAATTGCGGATCAAAGGTCGTTTTGTGCAAAGTGCGATGATCCTTGGGATCCTTGACAAGCGCCCCGCCGGCGGTTACCAGCGGCACGTCGATGCCCAACGGTTCGACAAGGTGCAGCGTGCGGCTGTAGCGCCGTCCGGTGGCCAGCACCACCTGAATGCCCGCCCAGCCCCCCCCGCTCAGCGCCGCATGGGGGTGAGGAGTCAATTCGTCCCGGCTGTTGACCAGCGTGCCGTCAATGTCTATGGCCAAAAGCCGGTAAATTGTCGATCGTGTGTGCATCGTTGGTGATTTTTAATTTATGGCAATAGGCAGCGCGAAACCGCAAGCGGTTTCAGCAATCAGCTTTCAGCAATCAGCATTTTGAATTCATCCTTCATGCCTCATCCTTTTTTATCTTCGCAGAATGGCGTTCATATTTCTCTTGTAGGCCTCCACGCCGGGCTGGCCGTAGGGATTTATGCCTATGAGCCGACCTTCGGCCACCGTGGCGATCATAAGCATCTGGAACAACTGCCCCAGCGAGACTTCATCCAATTGGGGCAAATGGATCGAAGCCGTGGGGCGATAATCCTCGGCGTATGCCCGGTTTGTGCCCTCGATGGCGGCGCTAAGGATGTCCGGCAAGGTTTTGCCCGCCAACTCGTTCAGCTTGTCTTGATCGAACTTTGATTTTTCCACGGCGATTATCCGGCGTTGCGGCTTATCGACGATCAGGTTTGTTATCAGTTTGTCGCGGCGGCCTTCCTGATGCTGCTGGCCCCGGGAATGAAGATCGCGCGTGTTAACTACCGTCAGCGGAGTGGCCCCCCGTCCATTCTTGCCCAGACTTTCCGCAAGCAACTGGTCGTACCACAATCCCACGGCCTCTAATCCTTTTCCCCAGGTCGAGAGCACTCGGATCGTGGCTCCGCGCATGGTTTCCATCAAGTGCGAAATGCCGGCGTATGCCAAGGGCGGATTTTCCAAAGGCGCGGCTGTGCGGAAGCGGTCGTTCATCGCCGCCGCCCCTTCCAAAAGCCGTACCACGTCCAGTCCCATGATCGCGGCGGGCAGCAAACCCACGGCGGTGAAAATCGAATATCTTCCGCCCACGCCGTCCGGAATGGGGAACGTCGTCGGGCAGCCCAAGGCCGCGGACAGATCCCTGAGCCGTCCTTTTTCGCCGGTCACGGGCACTATTCGCCTGTGCAGTTTTTCCTCGTTCCCTTTGCACGATTTGCGCAAGGCTTCCAGGAACACGCGAAATGCCGCGGCCGGCTCCAGCGTGCCGCCGCTTTTGCTTATGACCACGATGGCCCAGTCGTCGTCGCCCTCGACCAGATCCAAAAGCCCTTCAACGGCATCGTTATCGACGTTATTGCCTTCAAAATAAATCCTCGGCCGGCCGCCCCGACGCTTGCGCAATAACTCGTTGTGATAGGGATGACAGCAGGCCTCCATCAATGCCCGCGCGCCCATGTACGATCCGCCGATCCCCAGCACTATCACCCGATCGACCTCCTTGGCCAATCGGTCGGCTGTGGTGATGATCTTGTCCAGCAATTGCCGGTCTTGGCCCAAAAAACTCTCGGGCAGTGCGAAGAACCCGGCGTCGAACGGTTTTTTTTCCGCCGGGATCGGTCCGCCTTTCCCGTAAAGATCAAGATTCCAGCACATTTCCCGCCGTACGGCTTCCAGGTGCGGGATCAAAAATTTCAAATCCGCATCGAGCAAACCCGTCTGTTGGGCAAACTGCACCGCTTTATCCGGGGCGATCAAACCCGAATAATCGTAAGTAATTGGAGTGATGGAGTTTGTGTTCATGGCCTTGCCTTTCGGGAACTTTTTGTTACTAATGGGAAATTCTATCTCCCCGCGAAAATAATAAAAGGAGGCCAGACATTCCTGTCTGGCACATAACAAGAAAAGGAGTCCCAAAATGGATATTCAGTCGCTTGTCCGCGAATTAAAGCTCAAAAACGACAACAAAATCGTGATGCTGGTGGCCGACGGCCTGGGCGGACTGCCCATCGAGCCGGGCGGGCCGACCGAATTGGAGGCCGCCAAAACCCCCAATCTCGACGCCCTGGCCAAACAAGGCGTGCAAGGTTTGTCGATCCCCATCGCCCAGGGCATCACTCCCGGCTCCGGGCCGGGACACCTCGGGCTTTTCGGCTACGATCCGGTGAAATATCTCATCGGCCGCGGCGCACTGGAGGCCACAGGCGTGGGCTTCAAACTGGGACTTAAAGACGTCGCCGTTCGCTGCAACTTC
>JBEKIK010000412.1:0-2982 GCA_050011795.1 Thermoguttaceae bacterium
GATGCCGACGTAACGCAGACCGCTTCCGATCTTTCCGCCCAAGAGGTTGCCTACGAAGCCGCGCTCAAGGCCACCGCCAGCATCCTGCAAATGACGCTCATGAATTATCTATAAGTCGCGGAATTCGCTTAGGGGATATCCTTAATAGGCAGATAAAAGGAGATTTGCCCTCGAAAAAGTGGCATTTCCATTTAATTTCAACGACATTCACCCCCAAGGAATGGGGCTCTGACAAACGGACTTTTGCGTGTGAAACATGCGAAAATTGACTGTATTCCAGAAAGATTGCCAAACTCTTGACAAATGGGCGGCTATAACGTCAAGTTGGAATAGGGTGCTCTTGACGCCGTCGTTATATGGATTATTGTGTCAATCCTGGGGAGGGCTTGTGTCATAAATGCACGCGAATGGATGCGATTTTGATCGTTTTTTGTTCTATCTTGCTTTGGG
Organism: Thermoguttaceae bacterium; assembly: GCA_050011795.1. GTDB lineage: Bacteria > Planctomycetota > Planctomycetia > Pirellulales > Thermoguttaceae > JBEKIK01. Next base: position 451 of record JBEKIK010000412.1, read on the forward strand.
AGACAATTCATGCCAGCAGCAGTTAATCCGGAAAAGTGCACCGGTTGCGAGACTTGTGTCGAGTCGTGCCCGTTGGACGCCATTTCGATGAAAGACGGTTTGGCCGTGGTCGATGCCGATACCTGCGGCGATTGCGGCGCGTGTGTGGACGTATGCCCTGTTGAAGCGATCGCCATGCAATAAATCCGGCGCGGCACACAATAAGTTGATCCATGAAAGGGCGGGTTGCGCGTGGCGCGGTCCGCCCTTTTCGGTTTTCAATAGGCAGCGCGAAACTGCAAGCGGTTTCGGTGGTCAGTTTTCAATGGGTGCGCGAAACTGCAAGCGGTCTAAATAATTTTAAAACCCATCCCATCACATTTCCTACCCATGGACCGCAAAAAAACCCGCCGCGAATTTTTGCATGTTCCTCCAGCCCCCGATGCCCGGGCGTCCGTCCAAGGGGAAGCGGTGTCAGACCAAATCGGTGATCGTTTACACCATGAACCCGGCGCTTTGATGATGCACCTTTCGCGCCGGGCGATGGCGACCCAATTTGAGATTTGTTTTCCCGGCGCCGTGCCCGCCATGACCGGCGGCAGTGATCGCGATACCCAACTGGCCCTGGAAACTTTGGAATCTTTGGAGGGCCTGGAAGAACAAATGTCGCTGTTCCGGCCCGCAAGCGAAATCAACCGCATCAATCTGCTTGCGGCCCAAGGGCCGGTCGAGGTCGAGCCCGGACTGTTCCGGCTGTTGTGTTTAGCAAAGGACGTTTGGTCTCAGACCGAAGGGGCTTTGGACATCACCGCCACGCCGCTGTGGCAAGCCTGGGGATTCGCCACCCGCAAGCGGGTACCCGGCGCCGGCGCGGTTCCGAGCGAAGAACAAATCGCCGACGCCCTGTCGCGCACGGGGTTTCAATTCGTGGAACTAGACGGCCGACGCAACACCGTCCGTTTCAGCCGGCCCGGCATACAACTGAACTTGGGCGGCATCGGCAAGGGCTATGCGCTAGACCGGTGCGCGGCGAAACTCATTGGCGGCGGCATGGAACATTTCCTGCTCCACGGGGGTCAAAGCAGCATCTTGGCCCACGGCTCGGATATGGGCCAAGCCGCCAAAAGTCGTGAAAAAAATGGGGCCGGCTCCATGTCGCATGAGAGTGTCTATAATAAGCAGGAATCAAGCCAGCGGCCCGACCAGATCTATTCCGATTTTTGGACCATCGGCATTCCTCATCCCTGGAAGGCCGGCAAGCGGATAGCGGAGATCAAACTTCGCAATCGGGCGATAGGTACCTCCAGCTCGCAGTTTCAATCATTCCGGCACAAAGGAAAATTGTTTGGGCACATCATCGATCCGCGCTCCGGTCGTCCGGCCGAAGGGCTCCTCTCGGCAACGGTCGTCGCGCAATCTTCAGCCTTGGCCGACGCGCTTTCCACCGCGTTTTACGTCCTGGGGGTGGAAAAATCCTTGGCCTATGCTCAGGCCCATCCGGAAATCGCCACGGTATTGTTAACGCCTTCCAGCCGGGGGGAAGACGTCGATATTCATTGCTCCGGACTGGAAGATCGCGATTTTCTCGTTCTGTAGATTCTCGATTTCATTTTCCTTTAAAAAGACATACAATTAAGTCGTATTTCGTATTCACGTCTTTTGCTATCTTTCCGGAGCCAATGCCATGTATTACCGTTTAAGAAATGTTTTAATTTTAGTGGCCGCGATTTCGACTTGGGCCGCGGCGGCCGAGGGGCAAGACCTTAAAACCATGCAGTATTTGAACATGGTCGTAAGCGCCGGGTCGCTCAGATTCCGCGTAGTTTCGGGCCGGGTGTCGCTTGACGCTTCACACGCGGGATTTATCCAGTATGCCAACACCTCCGAACAAATCTCCGTCCTCCAATCGGACGGCGGAGATACGACGTTATCGTACAATTGGACCAACGGCAAAAAGCAGCTTTCCATCGAAGCGTCGAACGTCTCGAAAGTTCACATTCGCTATGGCGGCAAAGGGGATGATCCGCAAATGCCCGTGGAATTCTCCCAGCCGCTGCAGGGGAAAACCGTGCTTAAAGTCGGGCCGGCAGGCAAGCAGCGGATTTATAGTGCCCCAAACCTTTGGCATTTGTTTCTGGCTTATCCGGCGGAAACCAAGCAGTATCTTGTGCCGCTTTTAGCCCTGCTGCATCCCAATTGGAGATTGTCCGAATCGGCGACAGAGGTGGAGGTTGAATTGCTCCGCAAGGCCCACGGCAATGAAACATTGGATCGAAGGCATTGGGCCGCGCTGGTCGAGCAATTGGGCGACGAGAGCTTTGCCAGGCGTCAGGCGGCCGATCGGGCGATCCGCGCCGCCGACCCGGCCGTGTTGAACTATTTGCAGCAACTCGATTTCAGCCGGCTTGATGCCGAACAACAATTCCGCGTCCGCCGAATTATCGAGGCCCTGAGCGAACGGCTCGGCGACGACACGCCCGAGCAGACGGCCACATGGTTGGCCGGCGACCCTTTGGTGTGGCTTATTTTGCTGAACAGATCCGAGGCGGCCAC
>JBEKIK010000413.1:0-2980 GCA_050011795.1 Thermoguttaceae bacterium
ATTACCTGCCGCGGTTTTAACGGTCGTTACGCCAATAAGTTGCTGGTCTTGATCGACGGACGCACGGTCTACACTCCGGTTTTCTCCGGTGTTTATTGGGACACGCAAGACGTGCTTATGGAAGACATCGAGCGGATAGAAGTGATCCGCGGGCCGGGCGGAACCCTTTGGGGCGCCAACGCCGTGAACGGCGTGATCAATGTAATCACCAAGAAAGCGAAAGACACGCAGGGCGCATTTCTGAGCGTGGGCGGCGGAACCGAGGAGAAGTTCAACAGCGCGTTCCGCTACGGCGGTAAAATCGGGGACGACGGATATTATCGCATTTACGCAAAGCAGTTCGACCGCGGCACGTTCTACGACCCCGACGGTGATCCGCAAGACGCCTGGCGACAGGGCCGTTTTGGCTTCCGCAGCGACTTGAATCTGGATCGGGAAAAATCGAATACTTTGACCGTGCAGGGCGATCATTACACGGGCGCGTCTGGATACAAAGATGATATGGTAACAACCTTGCCGCCTTACGTTCAGCCCATCGAAGGGAAAGAGCAAGTCGCGGGAGAAAACGTTCTGGCGCGTTTGCGGCATGTCTACGACGAGGATTCCGATTGGACTTTGCAAATGTACTACGACCAATACTCCCGCTCCGGTTACGTAGTCTCGCAAGAAGTACGGACCTTCGATGTTGATTTTCAGTATCGCTTTCCGCTTTCCGACCGACAGAAGATCACCTGCGGCGCCGGTTTCCGCGGCGTCCACGATAACCTGCCCAGCATCGATGATTTCGCGGCGCAGTTTGTCCCGCCCGAACGTACATACAATCTGACCAGCCAATTCATTCAGGACGAAATCACGCTGGTCGAAGACCGGCTGGGCCTGACACTGGGCGTAAAAACTGAACAGAACGATTTTACCGGTTTCGAGGTCCAGCCCACCGTACGGCTGTTATGGACTCCCGATCGGCGGCATTCGGCCTGGGGTGCGATTTCACGCGCCGTGCGAACGCCCTCACGCGTCGATGACGACCTTGTCGCTACGTTGTATCCCGTCGAACCCGGTGTTTTTCCGCGATACGAGCAATCAAGGAATGTGCTGTCCGAGGAATTGATTGCCTACGAGATCGGATATCGAGCGCAGTCCACCGAGCGGTTCTCCTGGGATATCGCCGGGTTCTACAACGTTTATCACAATCTCATGAACTCTATGTGGAACGGAGAATTTATTCCCGAAGATTATCCGCCGCCGCCGCATACAATTCTCCCACTGATAACCCTCAACCAGGCAAGCGCCGAAACATACGGAGTGGAACTGGCCGTAAACTGGTCAATTTCTCAGCGTTGGCGTTTATATACCCAATACACGTTCCTCCAAATCCAAATATACGATCCGGAAGAGACTACACCAATTACCGATCCGAATAATCAAATCTATCTGCGCTCGTCGTGGGACCTAAGCCGCGATCTGGAATTCGATATGATTGTCCGTTATGTGGATAGCATCTCGGAGATCGGCGTTCCCAGTTATATCACAATGGACCTGAGACTGGGATGGCGGCCGAGAAAACATCTCGAATTAGCCGTTGTGGGCCAAAACCTGCTCGAAAACCAGCATCAAGAGTTCAATTCCATCGCCGAAGATTTCTTTACTCCCGTAACTTACGTCCCGCGCGGCGTTTACGGGACGATTACTTACCAATACTGACGAGATTTAGCTAATCTGGACGGGATGGCGGCCGCGAAAACATGCTAGGATTGATATTATTAGCAGGACGATGCTTTGAGCCTCGATCGAGAACAATTCGACTACCGTATTGTAGGTTTTTGCAAGGGCGGCGGCGCGTGTCGCGGGCTTACGGCGATAATGCGCTATCTGGTCGAGCCGTTTGTTTTCTGGACCGTGATCTTCGTTGCCGACGTTTGTTCGATGCAGGCCCAGGAAGGCTCGGTAGTTAATCGGGAATACGCGATCAAGGCCGCCTACCTTTACCAGTTCGGCCACTATATTCAGTGGCCGGCCAACTCGTTTGCCGACGATCAATCGCCGTTTGTGATCGGGGTGCTGGGCGCCGATCCCTTTGGCGACGCATTGGATGAGATTGCCCGCGACAAGAAAGTCGCGGGCCGGCCGATAGTGATCAGGCGATTTGCCTCGACGGCGGATTACAAGCCCTGCCATATTCTGTTTGTGATTTCGTCGGCCGGAGACGCGGATAAGCTGTCGGCGATTCAGAAGGCGCAAAATTATCCGGTCTTGCTGGTTGGCGAAAGCCCGGGTTTTGCCGAGCACGGCGGCACGATCGATTTCTTCATCGAGGGCAACAGAGTGCGCTTCGAGGTCAACATGGAGGTTGCCAAGCGACAACAATTGAAGTTCAGTTCCAAGTTGTTGAGTTTAGCGAAGATTATAGGTTCTCCATGACGCAATTTAGGACATTGGCGGCACACTTTCATGCGTTCGTTTAAGAATCTTTCCATCAAGGCGAAATTGAACCTGTTGGTGTTGGTATCCAGCGGCGCCGCGCTTTTGTTGGCTTCAGTCGTTCTGGTGTTCAACGACGCCAGACTGATCGGGTCGTCTAAAGTGCAGCAACTATCGGCAGTGGCCAAGGTGTTGGGGGCCAACAGCACGGCGGCCCTGACCTTTGACGATCCGGCCGCTGCGCGCGAGTTGTTGTCTTCGTTGAATTTGCAGCCCACGGTCCAGTTTGCATGTCTGTACAACGCCAAGGGACAGGTGTTTGCGGCATACCAAAGGGAGAAACAGGCGGATTTCAGACCGCCGCCTCCTCGGCCCGACGGGCACGAATTCACGGCCGGGAACTACCTGGACGTCACCCAAAAAATAACCCACGACGGCGAAGCGGTCGGAACGATCTATCTCCACGCCTCCATGCAGGATTTAAACGACCAGTTGCTGCGTTACGCGGGCATTGTGGCAATAGTCATAACAGTATCCATGGGATTGGCGATTATTTTGTCCT
>JBEKIK010000414.1:0-2977 GCA_050011795.1 Thermoguttaceae bacterium
CTTTATGATAAAAATCCAGTAACGACTGTTTCAATCGCTCGGCAGGCTGACGACCTCGCCGCCGGATCGCGTCCAAATGGCGTGCCACACTGTCTCATCGATGGAGTCGCTGAAGGACCGCACGCTGCCGTCGCAAAGGCAAGCGTTGACGACTCCGCGATGACGGCTTCGGGCCGCGCAGAGCTTGGCCGATCCGGTTGTCAAGTCCGGAATCGGACTGTTGGGGGTAAAACGACCGGTCATTACCGGACCGGTCGGAGCGCACCCGCGCAGCCAAACAGCCAGTCGGGTGCCGTCCCATCCGGTTACGCTGGGGAGCAAAGCGTCCAGCCCGCCGGACTCGGCCGCGTCAGCCAAGGCCGTGGAACAGGGCTGTGCGCGATAGATTTGCATATTCGGCGTGTTCGTACTCGGCAGTGTTCCGCCTGGACCGCGCAGGGATTCCGTGAATGCCAGCGTGTGGGACGTGCCGTCGCGAATGTCTTTGGGCCGAAGTTTCGCACTGACCCAGCATACTCCGTCGTTTGCCTGGCCCGGATGGCCGGGTATGGTGCTCGTGCCTGCCAGCCCGGTCCCGCCGTTCATGGCGTAATTGCTGCCCGCATACGATACAGCCACTGAAACCAGCGTGAGGTCGTGGACCGGCTGTTCTTGATCGCTCGGACACAAAAAAATGGAAACCGCCGTTGCGGCCGCCGGCCGAAGCGCAAGGGGAAGATCGACCTTGCCGGGATGTCCAATGTCGATCTTGAAGTCGATCAGATTATGAAGACTCTTTTCCTCGTAGAAAGGAAGCATCTGGGCCAGCGGCGAATAGTCCTCCGGATAGCTCGTTCCCGCCCAGCCGGCGTTGGGTAAGTAGCCGCGCTCGCCGATGTGGTTTTGCAGACCCAAGCCCAATTGCTTGAGATTGTTTGTGCATTGCACGCGCCGTGCGCTTTCGCGCGCTGCCTGAACGGCCGGCATCAATAATGCCGCCAAGATTCCGATTATCGCTATCACCACCAATAGCTCGACCAGGGTGAAAGCCCTGCGGTATGAAATCATCAACAAAACCTTTTCCTTGGCTATTCCCTATTCCCTAGTCCCTATCCCCTAATTCTTGGGCCGGCAATAGGAGAGGGCTAGCAGGGCGAACCCGGTCGCTAAATTCGGATCGCCCTCCATCCACTTCGTGTTGTCGTTGATCCAGGAACCGTCCTCCTTTTGCCGGCTGAAGAGTTCCTCGGCAAGCTCGCGCCGCCAATCGTGTTTTTTCCCGGCGGCGTCCTCGAACAGGTCAACCCCCAGGGCGTCCAAGGATTTGGCGAAAACATTGTAGTAATAATAAAGTCCGGCGTGGTCCAAGCCGGGATTGCTTTTCACGTCATAATTTTTCCGGACCCACTGGACCCCGGCTTTAACCCGCGGATCGTCCGGCTTGACGCCCGCGTAAATCATGCTTTTCAGCCCGCTATACGTCATCGATCCATAGCTGCGCAATCCGCCGTTGTCGGTCTTGCCGGCCGGGCTGCCGCCGCCGGCCATGCAGGTATAATAAAAACCGCCGTCCGGATTCTTCGCGGCAAAGACCGTGGTATTGTCCTGGCTCTCGAAATTCTGGCAGCGGGAAACGAAAACCAGGGCCTTTTGTATTTCCGGATCGTCGGCGCCACGGCCGCAAGCCTTAAGCGCATCGATAAAGTAGGCCGTGTTCGATAGGTCCGGGCGCGAGTCCTTGCCGTAACCCGTCCCGCCGTAAGACAAGTCCGAACGGTCTTTGCCGGCCTTCTCTCCCCATTGATTCTGCTTGATGAACGCCTCCGCGTTCTGGAGCACGACGTTGTAGTGTTTGTCTTTATTGGCCTCGGTAAGACACATGATTACCATGCAGGTTTCGTAATTGGGCAACCATCCGCCCTTTGCATAGATGCCTCCATCGGATTGAACGGCATCGCCCAAGTATTTCAGGCTTTTGGCCACCAGCGGGTCGCCCACGCCGCGTCCATGACGCAATACGGCGGTGGTCACCAGCGCGGTAATCCCCACGCCCGCTCGACTGTTGAATGAGCCGTCCTCGGCCTGACCGTGCGACTGGAGATATTCGATTGCCCGATCGACCGAGCGTTGGAACTGTTGAGGATCGGGTCCGAATCTTGACTGACCACCGGGCTGCTCGACCGAAAAGCCACACGAGGCGATTTCAAGCCAGATGTAAGTTGCAAGCGCAAGTTGGCAGGCGGCATTGAACCGGCGACGTGAAATACGTCCGCCTTGGTCCTTATCGTCATTAGAGTTCAAGCTTTATCCTCCAGTTTAGGTTATCAGACAGTGACGCGGCCGGTGAAAAAGACCTTTAAGCGCACACCATCCTTAGTAATATTGAGCCTCCATAATTGCTAAGAGCAAGATTTATGCCCAATACGACTTGATAAGGCTTAGAGTGCTAATCTAATGTAGTTTCCGGAGTTACGTTGATAGATCCAGTCGGAAACAAGGGCGGTCGTGTCGATACATTCGACATGCGTGTCGATTTCGACGACATTGAAAAAGATGCTTTTACAGCAGTGTGAATCAACTTAGCGGCTGTCCAAGTATTACTCCCCTCTCCCGCTTACGGGAGAGGGGCCGGGGGTTAGGGCCCCTTGCCTTCCAAACTCCAAAGTTATTCTTGGACAGCCGCTTATTCAAGGATCGGTTTGATATCGGAGAGTGATTAAAACCATTTGATCCATGATTTTTTTCACCGGGAATATCGCACTATCAGCATAAAAAAAGCCCCGTCGGTTGGGGCAGGGAAACCGACGGAGCAGAGATAGGGCTTATTGGCCCATATAGAACATTATCTATGGGTTTTTTGTGTTGTCAAGTATCAGGTTTAATTTCAGCGCAAAATTTTTAATCGTCACACGCTAGTTGTCCGTTGTACGTAGAAAAGGGTGTTAAAACCCGCCTATTGACACTATTTCTTGCCCAAACTAGACTAAAGGCAATTGCT
>JBEKIK010000415.1:0-2967 GCA_050011795.1 Thermoguttaceae bacterium
AAATGTGCGGGTAAACAAACCTCATTATAATACATTCCATGGGTTAGTTATATTGCTTGGCTCATCTTGAACATCGGCAGCAGCAGGGCAACAACCACTAGCAGCACCGCGGCGGCCAGGATCAGCAACAACAAAGGCTCGATGAGGCGCACCGCCAGGTCGAGTTTTCGCCAGGTGGTTTTTTCCAGGGAATCGGCCACGTCCAAGAGCACGTTTTCCAAATTATTCGCCTGTTCGGCCACGGCGATCATTTCAACCACGGCCGGGGGAAAGCGTCCGCTGGCCCGCAGCGGTTCGGCCAGGGATTGGCCGGCGGAAATATTTTCCGTGGCCTCGGCGATGGCCTCGCCCAGCACGCGGTTGCCCGTGGCGTTGCGGGAAATTTCCAACGAGCGCAGGATGGGTACGCCGTTGCGCAACATGGTGCCCAGGATGCGGCAGAATCGGGCCACGGCCAAACTCTGTAAAATGGGTCCGACCAAGGGCAGCTTCAGTTTCAGCCGATCGAGCCACATTCCGCCTTTCTGCGTAACCAGCCAGTGCCGCGAGAACCAACCGCCGGCAATCAGCGCCGGCACTATCCACCAACCGTGAGTTCGCAGCGTATCGCTTAACCACAGCAGCCAATCGGTGGCCGCGGGCAGTTCGTTGCGTTCGCGCAAGCGGGCGAAGAGGTCGCCGAATTGCGGCACGAAAAACACTATAAGCACGGTTACGACGGTAACGCCCACCACGCATAGAAAGGCGGGATAAGCCACCGCGCCTAGGGTGCGTTTTTTCATATCTTCCTGGGCTTCGGTGAATTGGGCCACGCGGCTTAGGGCTTCTTCGAGAAAGCCGCCCTCGCCCCCGGCGCGGATCATGCTTATCGACATGTCGTTGAAGATCCGGGGGAAACGGTTCATGGCGTCGGCCAAGGTGGCGCCCTCTTCCACCTGGTGGTGAATTTCGTCCAAGATGTGATTCAAACCGGCGTGCGTGGTCTGCTTTTGGATCACTTCCAACGATCTCAGCAAGGGCACTCCGCTATGCAGCAGATCGGCCAACTGCGCGAAGGTGGTGGAGAGCAATTGGCCGGGCACACGGCGGACTTTTTTCGGCTCAATCGATTTGACGGTCTCGCCGATTTCCACGGGAAACAACGAGCGGGCGACCAATGCCGCCGTGGCCTCGCGCCGCCCCGCGGCTTGTATCACGCCGGTTGTTCTTTGGCCGGTGTTGTCACGAGCTATGTACTGGAAGTCGGTCATGAAAAAGTGAATAGTGAATAGTGGTTAGTGGTTAGTAACTAGTGTTGATGGTAATTTATTTACTAACCATTAACCACTAACCACTGTTAATGCGATATGCTTCCTTTGGTTGCGCCGGCCACTTCGTCCACGGTGGTTTTGCCGGCAAGGACTTTGACCCAGCCGTCTTGGCGCAAGCTGTGCATGCCTTCTTCGGCGGCGGCCTGTGCGATTTTCCAACTGTTGCAGCCCTCGTGGGCCAACTCGCGGATTTTTTCGGTTGTTACCAGCAGTTCGTACAAGCCCACCCGGCCGGAATATCCCACGTGCCGGCAAATGCGGCAGCCGGTCTGACGGTAAAGCGGCGTTCCGGAGGGCAGTTGATCGAAGGGGAAATCGGGCGGCAGGTCCTCGCGCTTGGGATAATAAGCCTGTTTGCAGTGCGGACAAAGCGTGCGCACCAGGCGTTGGGCCATCACCGCCTCGAGCGTGCTGGAGACCAAAAACGGCTCCACCCCCATGTCGACCAGACGGGTGTATGCCGTTGCCGCGTCGTTGGTGTGCAAAGTGCTGAACACGAGGTGCCCGGTAAGCGAGGCCTGGATGGCGTTTTCGGCGGTTTCCAAGTCGCGGACTTCGCCCACCAGAATGATATCGGGGTCGTGCCGCAAAATGTTCCGCAAGGTATTGCCGAAGGTCAATCCGATCTTGGTGTGCACTTGTATCTGGTTGATTCCGTCGAGTTGATATTCCACCGGGTCCTCGGTGGTGATGATTTTTGTTTCGTCGTCGCGGATTTCCAAAAGCGCGCTGTAAAGGGTGGTGGTTTTTCCGGAACCCGTCGGGCCGGTTACCAGAATGATGCCGTGCGGCAGGGTGATCAGTTCCCGGAAGGTCTTTAAAAGATCGGGTTCCATGCCCAGCTTGCTGAGCGAAAAATCCATGCCGCCTTTATCCAAAAGCCGCATCACGATCCCTTCGCCGTGGATCATGGGGATGACGGAAACACGGACGTCGACCTCGCGCCCGGCCACCTTGAGCTGGATGCGGCCGTCCTGGGGCAAACGGCGTTCGGCGATGTTAAGCCGGGACATGATTTTCAAACGGCTGATAATCGCCGACTGGAAGCGATTGATTTCCTGGGGCACCGGCTGGGGATGCAAGACGCCGTCTATGCGGTATCGGACGCGAATGCCCGTGGACATGGACTCGATGTGCACGTCGCTGGCCCTGGATTCCAGGGCTTCGATGAGGATTTCGTTGACCAGGCGCACGACCGATGGTTCCTGGGCCTCCTGGGAAAGTTCGGATCCGTCGGTTTCGATTTGATCGAGCAATTCGATGCGGTCGTCGGTCTGCGCGATCAACCCTTCTATGGTTTCGCTGCCCACGCCCAGATGGGTTTTGATGAGCTTGTCTATTTCCGCCCGCGCGGCAAGCATGGGCACCACCGTCATGCCGGTGGCAACGCTGAGTTCGTCGAGTGGATACAAATTGAAGGGGTCGCTGGTGGCGACCACCAAAGTGCCGTTGTTCTGGCGAATGGGGAACAGATTCTCGCGGTGAATGAAGCGCAAGGGGAACTTTTTCAGCAAGGAAAGGTCGATTTCCGCTTCGGCCAGATCGATGAATTCAATTCCTACTTCCTCGCCCAGGGCGCGCAGGGCTTTCTCTTCGCTGAGGAATCCCAATTGCACGGCGGCCTGATCGAGCCGCGCGCCGTCGATCTGGGCCTCGC
>JBEKIK010000416.1:0-2962 GCA_050011795.1 Thermoguttaceae bacterium
TCTCGACATCAATCCCTCGATTCTTTATCCCATCATCGACCGCATGCTCGGCGGAGGCCGGGAGATCGGCGCCCTGGCCCGCCGGCCACTGACGGAGATAGAATTGCGCCTGGTGTCGCGGATCACCGGGCTGTTTCTCCTGGAATTGCGCCACGCCTGGGAAAACGTGCTCGATTTAAAACTCTCGGTGGTGCAGGTGGAGAGCAACCCGCAACTGGTGCAGATCGTGCCGCCCAACGAAGTCGTGGTGCTGGTCAGCTTCGAGATCGCAATAGGCGACCTGCGCGGGATGATGAATCTTTGCATCCCTTACAATTCCATCGAGCGGATCGGCGGTAAACTGTCGGCCAATACCTGGGTCACTTACGGCCGACGCCAGGCCACTCCCGAAAGCGTGGAACAGATCAGCCGCACCGTGTGCACGTCGCAGGTGGAGCTAAACGTCCGTTTGTCGCACACGCGAATTACCGCCAGCGAACTGCTGAGTCTGCGCGTGGGCGACATTATCACCACGGCCAAGGATGTCCACAGCCCGCTGATGGTTTCGCTCGAAGGCATTCCCAAATTCCACGCCTCGCCCGGCACCTTTAAAGGCCACAAGGCGATCCTCATCACCGACGCCATCAAAGATCCCAGCAAAGCATTAGAGTGAGCATTTATAAGTGGGCAGTGTACAGTGGGCAGGGGATGGCGGACGGTGGATGGTCGTTTAGCCCCGGCACTTGTGCCGGGAGTCTTCGGCCCAGTCGGACGGATTTGAAATCCGTCCCACGTTGTAAAGCCGCGACGGGCACCAACGGGCAACATGCGATAGCATGGTCGGTTGGTCGGTCGCGCTTTTTTATTGTGACCGTGAGGCCACCGCTCCTATCAAGGCACGGCACAGCGGTCGAGCGATGGTCAGGGCGAGGGTTTAGCGGCCAATTTCTTCAATCGAACCGGCAGTTCCCCGGAATCGAGAATCGCGGCAAGTTTTTTGTCTTCAGCGGCAGTATCTTACCCAACTTTGATTTCTTTTTGGAAAATCCGGGGGGGATTGTCAAAATTCGGCATGGTAATACAATGTAATATCATCCCCCGTGGACTTTATTGAGTCTCTGATAACTGAAAACTTACTGCCATGCCGGCCAAAAGAAAACGAGAGATCGTGACCTTCAAAGTAGACCAGCCGCTTTGGGACGCCATGCGGGGAATCGAGAATCGCTCGGAGTTCATCCGCTCGGCAATTCTGTCGGCCTTGGATAGCGTTTGCCCATTGTGCAAAGGATCGGGCATTCTCACCCCCGACCAACGCAAGCACTGGAAAACCTTTGCTAAAAATCACGCCTTGGAAGAATGTGAGGATTGCCACGCCGTGCATCTTGTGTGCGTGGCCCGCGGCGATACGGATGAGCCGCCAAGGTATGGGAAGGATTTGTAATGATTCGGAACGTTTTTGTCACAGCTATAATCGTGTTTGCCGCTACGAAAATTCCGGCGGCGGAACCCATCGAGGTATTTGCCGGCATTCCGCCCGCGGCTTATCTGGTCGAGCGTATCGGCGGAGATCGCCTGCATGTCGAAGTATTCATTCAGCCGGGCCAGGATCCGCACACCTTCGAGCCGGCGCCAAAACAGATCCAAGCCCTGGGCAAGGCGAAGTTGTTTTTCAAGACGGGCTTGCCTTTCGAGAATCAACTTTTGGAAAAAATCCGTGCCGTTCATCCTCGGCTGATAGTGGTGGACACCGCCGAAGGCATCCAGAAGCGACGTATTTCCGGGGAAATTGCCGGCGGCGACGCTCGACGGAACGGCGAGCACTCGCACGGCGATTCGCCCGACGACCCGGACCCGCACGTGTGGCTATCGCCGCCGCTTGTGAAAATAATGGCGGCCAATGTCGCTTCGGCCTTGGAAAAGATCAATCCCGGCGATGATGCTTTTTTCAAGGCGAATCTTGTGCAATTGCATCGGGAACTGGACGCCGTGGACGGTAAAATCCGCCTGGAGCTAAAGCCCTATGCGGGAAAATCGTTCTACGTGTTTCATCCGGCGTTCGGATATTTCGCCGATTGTTACCATTTGCGGCAAGAGGCCATCGAAGCCGGGGGCAGGCAGCCCTCGCCCAAGCAACTTCGCAACCTGGTGCAAAAAGCCAAGTCCGACGGCGCGCGGGTCATATTCGTCCAACCGCAATTCGATCCCCATAGCGCACGGACCGTGGCCGACGCCATCGGCGGCCGGATAGTGCCCATAAACGACATGGAAAAAGATATACCCGCCAATTTGCAGGATATAGCCGATAAAATTGAAAAGGCATTTTCCATTCCCACGCCGGAGCATGGGAACGAGATTAAATGATGTTTAGCCCCGGCACTTGTGCCGGGCGGAAATGCCTTTGTTTTCCCACACCGGAGCATGGGAACTAGGTTTGGAATGAATCCGATGACCGACGAACCCGTTGTTTCACTGCGCGACGTTTCTTTTTCCTACGGCCACGCCCCGGTATTGGAGGACGTGAGTTTTGACGTCGGCCCTCTGGAATCGATGTGCATTGTAGGCCCAAACGGCGGCGGCAAAACAACGCTGGTGAAACTGATCCTCGGGCTGCTTACGCCCCAGGCCGGAGATATTCGCGTGTTCGGCCGCACTCCCTGGCAAACGCGGTCGAATATCGGGTATATGCCGCAGCACGTGCTTCACGATCCGCAATTTCCCGTCACCGTAATGGATATCGTGCTGATGGGACGCCTTGGACGGCGCGGCTTCGGCGGTTTTTTCGGCTGGCACGACCGCGACGACCGTCAAGCGGCGCTGGAATCGCTGGAACAAGTGGACATGGCCGATTTTACGCATCGGCCTTTTGCCTCGCTCTCCGGCGGGCAGCGGCAGCGGGCCCTGGTAGCCCGGGCGCTTTGCAGCCGGCCCGAGTTGCTCCTGCTCGATGAGCCTACTTCGAACGTCGATACGTTGGTGGAATCGC
>JBEKIK010000417.1:0-3768 GCA_050011795.1 Thermoguttaceae bacterium
CTGGTGTGGGCCACGAAGTCATCACCGCCATGGCCGCCCCCGTTCTCGGCGGCTTGCTCGTTTCCGACGAAGTCGTTGATATCTTCATCCCAGTCCGTTTCTACTGGGTCCGCCGCGCCCGCTGGCTCAAAATGCACAAGGAAGGGATTAGATATTAGAGATTGGAAATTGGATCGGGTTCATAACATAAAGCCGCGACCGTCGGTCGCGCAAAAAATGCTTACAGTTTCGCGGTTATATCAATAGTGGCGACGGTCCCAATTTTTGCATAGCAAAAATGGGACTGTCCCCTTCCTTGGAACCAAAATGCTAAACTTTGCCGGTCCGGCAAAATTTACGTTCTTTGCCGGTCTTTCTTGCAATAACGAATAATCTGAATTCTCCGATAGTGCCGGGCCGATCTCATCCGAGGACGGAGAAGTGGGGGCAAAGTAGGACCATATCGCGACCACCGGCCGCGGCTTGTGGATAAACAGTATTACCATATCGCGACCACCAGTCGCGGCTTTATGATAGAATCACTTGCCAAAACGTTGTGGAAATGGATTGCCCTGTGCGGCTTGAGTCTGCTATTGGGCTGTGCCGCAACCGGCGATCGGGCAAAGCCGATCGCCGCCGGCCAGGCAAGTTCTCCGTCCCCGGCCGTTTTACCCGCTTCTTATCAATCGCCGACAGCGGGATCATCCGCGGCTCTTGTACAGCCGGTTGATATTTTCCCCGTACCATTGCCGCCCTATACCGATCCGGCCGACCCCTTTGCCGGTCAAAGCGAATTGAACGAGGAGCGGTTGATCTTCGAGGTCCAGGCCCGCAATCCATCGCTCGAAGCCATGATCGCGGCATGGCAAGCAGCGGCCGCGCGATATCCGCAGATGATCTCCTGGTTCGGCAAGCGGCAACTCCGCGGACGCATCGCCCGGGCCGAATCCGACGCCGCCTGCCAGGACGTGGCCGATCTGAGACTGCGATTGGCCGAGTCGGCCGCCAATGGATTGTTCGATTACTACCTGGTGCGGCGCGAAATGGAAATTAACACCGCCGACATCGAATTAATGAAGGAATTCCGCTCCGTAGCCATGACACGATACGAGGCCAATCAGGTCTCACAGCAGGATGTATTGCAAGCCGATCTGGAACTGGCCGATTTGGAAGCCCGCGGCGCGGAATTGTCCCGCCGGGAAAACATTGCCGTTGCGCGAATCAATACTTTGCTGCATCGGCAGGCCGATTGTCCGTTGCCGCCGCCGTCGAACTTAAATCCGCCCGGCGCACTGCCGCCGGTGGAGGAACTCCGCGACACGGCCTTGTACCGCCGCCCGGACCTGACCGCCCAGGCCGCCCGCATCCGCGCCGAAGAGGCCGCCGTGGATCTGGCCTGCAAGGATTATTATCCAGACGTGGAAATCGTGGGCAAGTACGACGCCTTCATGCCCGAGGAAATGCGTCCCCAATTGGGCATGAACGTAAACATCCCGCTGTGGCAACAAAAACGCTCCGCCGCCTGGCGCGAGGCCATGGCCAAACTGCAAAAGGAGCGGGCCGAGTACGCCAACATGGCCGATCAAACTCGCTTTGAGGTGCAATCGGCCTATGCCGAACTTATCGAAGGCCAACGGGTATTACATCTTTACGACGAAAAAATCCTGCCCGCCGCAAAACAATACTTCCAATCGGCCCGGGCGAATTACAGCGCGGGAAAAACCGATTTCCTACGACTTATCGACGCCCAACGCCAACTATACGGCCAATGGGAAAAGTATTATCAAACCCTAACCGACTACCATCGCCGCCTGGCCGAAATGCAACGCGCCGTGGGCGGGTATTCATTTTAAAAGGAAGCGGGAATGGGTGCTTTTTTTCAAGTCATTATCAGGGTTTATCGGAAGCTTTACGAAGCCTATCAAAATTGGCAGAAGGACGATGCCGCGACGTTGGCGGCGGCGACTTCTTATTACATGGCCTTGTCTTTTTTCCCGCTTTTGCTCTTGCTCCTGTCGGTGATGGGATTTCTGCTGAAATTCACCGGTTGGGGCATCAGCGCCCAGCAACGGTTATTGACCCTGATGGCCGACAACGTGGCGCCTTCGCTGGCCGCCCAGGTGGAAGTCACGCTCTCCTCGGTAAAAACAAATGCGGCGCTTAGCGGCCCGGTCGGGCTGATAACCCTGCTTATGGCCGCGATGGCGGTTTTCACCCAGTTCGAAAGGGCCTTCGACCGTATATGGAACGTCCCCGGACGGGAATACACGGGGATTTTCGCCGCCATCCGCCACATTCTTTTTCAGAGGCTGCGTGCGTTTCTCCTGTTGCTGGGCGTGTGGATCCTGGTAATCGCGGCGTTCCTCTTTAACATGACGCTGGCAACCATGCGAACCTTCGCTTCCACGCATTTGATGCAATCGGATACTGTGTGGGGCCTGTTGACCATGGGGAGTTCAGTGGGGATGAATTGGCTGCTGTTCGCCATATTGTATAAAATTCAGCCCAAGGCCCCGGTGCAATGGAAGGCGGCCGCCGGCGGAGGGCTGCTCGCCGCGGTTATTTGGGAAGCCGGGCGCAGGATTCTGGCCGCCTTGGTGATCGGAACGCACTACAGCGTGTATGGGGTCGTGGGGGCCTTTATCGCCGTCATGCTCTGGTTTTATTACGCGGCTGCGACTGTATTTTTCGCGGCGGAATTCACACGGGCAATCGGCAAAAAGAATCGTGCGGGCCAGGCGCCCCGAGCCTGAGAATATCGAACTGGAATATGCGGTCCTACTGGCCGGCAATGTTGCGGCCGGGTATGATTAGGATTGTTAATGCGAGGTTATGATGGAAAAAAACGACGCCAACAATGCGATTGTAAAAACCGTCCTGCGATTTTACCCGGACGTGGAGGCGATATATCTTTTCGGCAGCCACGGCACGGAGCATCAGCGGCCGGACAGCGACGCGGACGTGGCCCTGCTTTTTCCGCCTCCTCTTGTAAAAACCATAACGAATCCGGTAATGAGCGAATGCAGCAACATACTGGCTGATATCCTTAAAAAGTCCGTGGACTTAATCAATCTCCGGGCGGAGAACGTCGTTTTTCAGCATGAAGTAATCCAGGAGGGAAAAATTATTTTCAGTCGGAGCGAATACGCGGTTGATGAATATGAAATGCTGGTCATGTCGTTGTACCAGAAGTTGAACGAGGAACGGGCGGACATTCTGCAAGAGATACTCCAAACCGGGAGGATCGTCGGATCATGATGGATGTGATTTTGAACAAAAAAGAGAGCATTGAACGCTCGATCAAGCAGATCCGCCTTTACTACGGCCTGCCTTCGGACCTGCCATTTGAAAAAGATTATCTGAAACAGGACGCCATCGCCATTAATCTTCAGCGAATAGCCGAACAAGCCATCGATATCGCGAATCATCTTATCAAGAAGAAAAAACTCGGACTTCCCAAAGATAGCAGGGAAAGTTTCGATATTCTCGCCCATGCGGGGATTATTGCGGATGATCTCTCGGCCAAGCTCAAGGGCATGGTCGGGTTTAGGAATATCTTGGTTCACGATTACCGGAAACTAGACCTGGGAGTCATGCTGGACGTGATCGAATGCCGACTGGACGATTTGATCGATTTCACGAATCTGGCAATGGAATATTCCAATGATAATCCGCCGTGACCTCACGGCATCTCCGTGCGAAATACCAACCTTGGATCATCACAAGAACTAACCGGCTCCAGGCAGGCCGGTAAAAGTATCGGCTTGTTTTTTGGGTCTTAAAACGCAC
>JBEKIK010000418.1:0-2955 GCA_050011795.1 Thermoguttaceae bacterium
TTCGGCGGCGTGGGCGGGGAACCCATCTTTTTCGACCGCGGCGAAGGGGCGTATTTAATCGACATCGATGGCAATCGTTATCTCGATTACGTGCTTTCCTGGGGCCCGATGATCCTCGGGCACGCCCATCCCCTGGTACTCATGGCCTTGGAAACCGCCCTGCGCAAGGGCACTAGTTTCGGCGCACCCACCGAGGCCGAAAACGAGTTGGCCGAACTGATTATCGCGGCAGTGCCTTCAGTGGAAAAGATCAGGCTGGTCAACTCCGGCACCGAAGCTGCAATGAGCGCAATCCGCCTGGCTCGAGGATATACGGGGCGGGCGATGATCCTGAAATTCGCCGGAAATTATCACGGTCACGTCGATAGCCTGCTGGTGGCGGCGGGCAGTTCGGCAGCCACCCTCGGCGTGCCCGACTCGCCCGGCGTGACCGAAGGAACCACCCGCGATACCCTGATTCTTCAATATAACGACGTCCCCGGTTTGGAAGCCGCTTTTTCACAATATGGATCCAATATTGCCGGCGCGATTGTCGAACCCGTGGCCGGCAACATGGGCTGCGTGCCCGCAAAACCGGAATTCTTGGCGGCTTTGCGCGATTTGACCTTCAGGCATGGCGCATTGTTGATCTTCGACGAAGTGATGTCCGGCTTTCGCGTGGCTTACGGCGGGGCGCAATCGCTTGTGGGCGTGAAACCGGACCTGACCACCCTGGGCAAAATCATCGGCGGCGGACTGCCCATGGGCGCTTACGGAGGCCGGGCCGACATCATGGACCACATTCTGCCCGCCGGAAAAGTTTTTCAAGCCGGAACATTAAGCGGAAATCCCCTGGCCGCCGCAGCCGGGATCGCTACGCTTAAAATCCTCCGCGACACCAAACCATACTCGCAACTACAACGTTTATCGGAACGTTTGGCCAAGGGATTGATGGATGCCGCTGCCGGTGCGGACATTCCAGTTTCCATCGGCGCGTGCGGGTCAATGATGACCTTGTTTTTCAGCCCGGAATCGGTGGTCGACTGGAACACGGCCTCACGATGCGATACCCAGCGATACGCCCGGTATTTTTGGGGCCTTATCGAGCGCGGAATCTACATGCCCTGCAGCCAATTCGAGGCCTTTTTCCTATCCACAGCCCATACCGACGCCGATATCGACGCCACCATTGCCGCCGCAAAAGAAGTATTTGAGAAACGGGGACGCAGCTAGTTTTGGCATGTGAACTGGAATTGGTCAAACTAGCTGCGTCCCCATTGCTAATCTAGCTAATCTATATGAAACACTTCCTGCAAGTTTTTTGCCACCGGGCTATTATCCGGATTGGATGGCATGATTTCCCGCATGTGCGCCCACCACTTCCGGCAGATTTCCGTTCGCGCGATGCTGTTCCAACGCGATTGATCCTCGATTTCGACATAGGCAAAAAGCCGGCTTGTCTCAGGATCCAGGAAGATCGAGTAATTGTGCACCCCGTGCGATTTCAAAGTCGCTTCCAGTTCCGGCCAGATCGGATTGTGCCGTTTGCGATATTCCTCTTGCCGGTCCGGATTTACCTGCATCATGAAAGCCTTGCGTATCATTTTCGTTGCATCCTATTCTTATACGCCGTAATGGTCGAGTAACAAAAATTATTTTAACATTTTGATCAATTCCAAAAAGCTCTTCACGAACTGCCCGCGGCCTTCGTGAAAGTACACGCCGAATTGGGCAATCAGCGAATCGGCGATCCCGCATTGGGCCAGTACGTAACCGCCTAAAGCGACTTGGGCCACGGCAAAAGCCGCAACCGCGAAC
Source organism: Thermoguttaceae bacterium (assembly GCA_050011795.1). Classification (GTDB taxonomy): domain Bacteria; phylum Planctomycetota; class Planctomycetia; order Pirellulales; family Thermoguttaceae; genus JBEKIK01. Next base: position 1,798 of record JBEKIK010000418.1, read on the forward strand.
TGGCTGATGCAGATCACTCCCAGTCCAAACTGGGAGATCGTCACTATGCCGCAGGCAAACTGCCCGATGGCGATTATTCCCTTGGCCACAACCGGCGTTCGATTGGCTCGATATTTGAACGATATGTGCACCAGCGGCACCCCGAACAATGTGCTTTGCGATTTGTATTCGAATCCCCACCCGTCCCATTTTTCTTTTGCCGGATACGGCGCCCCGCAACCCGGACACGAAAGGGCCTGCTCTGAAATCTCCTGCTGACATTCCCTGCACGGCTTCATCGTTTTCTCCATTCCAATTATGCTTACATTAAATACTCGACGTTCGTATCCGGTTGGACGGAAAGTCACGAACTTATAAGTTTATCCCAAGAATTTTAGTGCCGCTCCGATCGGCTGTCGATCACCCCCGATTGTGCTGAATATATCGAAGTTTGTAAAAAGTGATGTATATTTATATATCTTAATCCTTTTGATTTCGTGATTTCGCTCTTTCATATTTTCGTAATGAAATATCAGTAGCATGTAGATTACCCCCCCAAAAAATCGAGTATCGTCCGTATGCTTCGTTTATTGATAAACGGCGACTTTTTTTCCTGGACTCTGCTGTATTATCTCAGCGAATGGGTGATTCGGGTGGTAATGCTGTTCGTAGTGCCCCGCCGCCGGGTGCCGCAATCGGCCATGGCTTGGCTTTTGGTGATCTTTTTCGTACCCTGGCCCGGATTGATTCTTTATTGGTTGATCGGCAGTCACCGGCTGCCCAGACGCCGGATCAGGGAGCACAACGAGATACTCCAGCGATTGGAAACCGTACACCGGCGCTTAGATGCCCTCCCCCATATTGCCCACCCGCAGCTTGGCCCCCGGGCGATGGAGGCGGTCAAACTGGCCGAGCGTTTGGGTTACATGCCCATTCTGGACGGGAACAACGTCGAGCTTATCGCCCAAACGGAGGAGTTCATCGGCCGGCTGGTGGCCGACATCGACGGCGCTAAGCGTCACGTCCACTTGTTGTTTTATATCTTTGCCAACGATTCCACGGGCCGGCGCGTGGCCGATGCCCTTTATCGAGCAATCGCCCGGGGCGTGAAATGCCGCGTGCTGGCCGACGGCGTCGGCTCGCGCCCGTTTTTCAAGCGACTGGGCAAGGAGATGATCG
>JBEKIK010000419.1:0-2949 GCA_050011795.1 Thermoguttaceae bacterium
AAGTAACGCTCCTGTCGGCAGTCACCCACGTGGGGCGCACGGCGGTAAACACGCCCAGGGAATTCCGCGCCGCTGTTGAGAATGTTTCCGGCCCGGTCGTCTTGCGCATTGCCGACGATAAAAAGAACCCGCTCCACACCGTGGAGCCGTAGACATAATTCTCGTCTCAACGGTGTATCCGCAGATTGCGCAGTGCGAGCGTAGGTTGGCCAAATCGTTATCGATCCACCGCTTGCGCTACTCGCAGTTGTCCCTCTAGCTGCAAATGACCAAAGTCATGCGATCGACCGCACGCTTCAATTGGAATTCGGTTTCGTCGCCGGCTTGGGCGGAGCGGCTGTAAACACGATTTTCTTGCCGTCGGGAGACCAGCAGCTAAGTATGTTGTTGCGCGACGGGTCTTGGCCGGCAAGCTTCTGCAGCGACTCTTTTCCCTCGACATCGAGAAGATACAACTGCCTGTTGTCGTCGCCATCCATCACCATCGAAATCAATAGACGTTTGCCGTCCGGGCGCCAGGAAAAATAGTACGTGAATTCTTTTACATGCTCTATCGCTTCGTTTGGCAGCAGAATTTTATAACCTTTTGATTGGCCCTCGGCGCTGACGATGGCCAATTCCGGCTGGACGCCCGCAGGCGCGCCACAAAAGCATATCCACCGGCCGTCGGGCGTCCACGTCAGGTACCAACGGACGTAAGAATACTGTCTGTCGAGCAGCGTGCGGACTTCATTGGTCTTCAGGTTGCGCACCGCGATGTTGCCGCTGGTAGCGTCGGCGACATTGGCCACGGGGCCACCCGGAGACGTGATATAGGCCACCTCATCTTGATTCTTCGGCGACCAATCCACGCTCCAGCCTCTCTCTTCAATCAGTTTTTTGTTCGAGCCGTCGGAGTCCATGATCCATACGCCGCCCGTGGAATTGCGGCTGTAGGCGATCTGCTTTCCGTCGGGCGACCAACTGGGATTAGTCCCGTCTCCTAAATCCTTCGGCAAAGAGCCATCGGAATCGACGACAAAGATATGGCTGTTGTTCCAATCCTCGCCGAACACCTTTCGGCAGGCGTTATACGTGATTTTGCCGTCGCACGACCATTTCGGCGAACTGCACGAAAGGTATTCCCCCGTGGACGGTATCTGATGCAAATCGCTTCCGTCGGCGCCGATCACAAACAGCGGCTGGCCCGTATAGCGGTGCAGCACCAGGTCCATATCGTTGTCCGCCGCGCCGAACTCCTTGGGCCGGCCCTTCTTGGCTTCGTTCAGGCTCATTCTTAAGCGGTTGCCATTTAATTCCCAGATGCCGGGCATGTCTTGGCCCTCAAATTTCGCATCGATCGCCGCGGGAGTCTGCTTGGAATCCAGAATGTATGATGTTTCGGCGAACTTCTGATCTCCTACACGCATGGTCATTTCTTTATCGGTGATGATAACGCTAAAAGGCTTCTGAGGAATTTTCGGCATGGTCTTTTTCACGCCGTTTTCCAAGACGGTGACCGTTTCGGGATTCCATGGGCCGATAATACTTTGCTCAGTCTTATGGTTATCCGGACCGGTTTGACCCTGACAAGGACTTTCCCAAATCAGAAATAGTAAACCGGCGGCTAACAATATCGGGCTATAAAATGAATGTCGCATGACGGCTCCTCCTAAATAAGTTTGAGGCCGAGTTTCAATACCATAACATATCCCTTTTAAGGCGACGGTTCAATCCTATAAAAGTGGGGTTAAAACTTATGCCAATTCGATTTGTTTAGCCGTTCAAGGTCCAGTCCACGCCGGACTCAGCTAATCGCTACGGATCTCTGGTTTTTCACGTCTGTTGCCATAATCCGCACGGACAGGCCGGAGTGTGCATTGTCGGGCTGTTCCGGCTTCATTCAAGTCTGGTGGGCGGAAATCAGGTTCTCGGGTTCAATCTATTCGAGCGCCTCCGTAGAAAACGATTTAGTTTGCCAGTTGCGGTAGTTAGCAATTCAGCAATTGTTCCTTTGATGGGCTGGTCATGGATACTTATCCCTCAGCGGATGTTGCTTCCACCCCGGATTCCTCACCGACATCGTTTGATGGCATCGCAGAGGCGTGCCGAAAATAGGATCGTATGCTAAGATGTCCGAAGAAACGGTCAGGATTTCACGATGGGTTGTGTGCTAGTGCGGGTCGCACTTCCCTGGAGCGTGCGATCGCCTTAATTCAAGGTTTTTTAAGTGAAAATACACTACAGACAAATTTGATACGCTCTAGTGGACAAGTGAACCACCAACGCGTGCCTTCAAGATACAGTGGGATTTTTTCTAGACGGATCGGTATCTGAATTTTTTCTCCGTCTCGCTATAATAATAAAGGGAGGGTGTGTACGGCAAAACTAAAGGTGTGGGGTGAGGTGGGGGCAAGACTGAATAATGCAAAGATTGAGAACGAACAAAACTGTCTTAGCGAGGCTGTTTGCTGTGGGTGCTGCCCTGTGCGTGATTAGCGGCATGATCGTGTTGTTCCATTTTCTACGCCCTGAAGATCGGCGTCCCGGACCATCACTGGCCATCTCGTCGCCAAGTACGCCTCGCTCGGGTGAAAACGAGCAATCATACTTCGTGGAGGCTCGACGGCGGATGGTCGAGGAGCAACTACAGGGTCGCGACATAACAAACCGGGAGTTGTTGAAAGTTATGAGCCGAGTGCCTCGGCAGTGTTTTGTGCCTGATGACTATCAGAACCTGGCCTATGCGGATGGGCCCTTGCCGATTGGTCACGGGCAGACAATCTCGCAACCGTATATCGTTGCCTTGATGACCCAGGTGGTTCACCCTGCGGCCGAAAGTCGCGCACTAGAGATTGGCACAGGCTCGGGCTACCAGGCGGCCGTGCTTGCAGAACTGTGTAAGGAGGTTTTTAGCATTGAGATCATCCAGCCGCTGGCCGACACTGCCAAAAAGCGGCTGGCCAACAT
>JBEKIK010000420.1:0-2946 GCA_050011795.1 Thermoguttaceae bacterium
GCGCCCGGTCCTCAATCATTTCGATTTACACCGATCGTTTTACGCGGGTTTATTGCCCGCTCGAATAAAGCAATACCTGAAAACAACAGTTCGACAAGCCGGCGACGACGTTCCTCTCCGCCGCCGGTTGGACCAGTTCTTATCGCAGGCGGCGGAAAGCAATTCCTCGGGACGGGTATTTCTGATTTTTTCCGCCGTAACCTTCACCGAATCTGAAGGGCAGCGCCCCACGCGCCTTGCCCGCGAATTGGCCCGCCGCGGCATTCCCGTAATCTTTGCATACTGGCGCTGGAAGTCCTACTGGCCGGTTCAGGAATCCGGGTATCCGGGTGTTTTTTGCCTTCCCATCGACGAATTCCAGAAAGATTACGAAAACCTGCTCGGCCACCAGCGGCTAAGTTCGCTTGAGCGGGTTTTCATGATGGAGTTTCCGCATCCGAGCCTGTTTGAAATCGTCAATTATGCGAACGTGTGCGGTTGGAGAACCGTGTATGACGTGATCGACGATTGGGAGGAATTCCACAAGCGAGGTCAAGCCGTTTGGTACGACCGCGACTTGGAAACCTATTTGCTGCAAAACGCCGACGTCGCCACGATAACGCAAAACAACCTGCTTAAAAAAATGACCGCCATGGGAGCTGAACGCGCAGTACTGCTGCCCAACGCCTTCGAAGATTGGCCGGAGGCGGGTAAAAAGGCCGTTCCGCCGATGCGAACTGGGCAAGTCACCATCGGATACTTCGGGCATTTGACTTCTTCATGGTTCGATTGGCCGCTGGTTGTATCCGTGGCCAAACGCCGCCCCGATTGGACGTTCCACATTATCGGTTATGGCCTGGATAAACGTATCGCATCGCTTGATAACTTGATTTTTTTAGGCCCAGTGGAACATGGCGATTTGCCGGCTTTCGCAAGGAATTGGAACGCGGCCATGATTCCTTTTCAGGCCTCGAAGCTTTCTGCGGCGGTCGATCCGATCAAGATTTATGAATACATTTCGCTCGATTTGCCGGTAGTGGCAACCGGAATGCCGCATCTGGCTTCTTATCCGGGGGTTTTTACCGCAAGCAACGCCGCGGAGTTCGAAGCGGCCGTGGAAAAAGCCGCGAAAACAAAAATCGATGAACCAGCGGCGGAAACCTTTCTTAGCGCTAACCGCTGGTCGAACCGGATAGACGCCTTACTGAAAATCTTGGATGAAGGGGAACATTGGAACGCCACTTCCTTGGCCTTGACAAAAGATGAATTGACGGCGAATCGAATAACAGTCTGATTGCGAGGAAATAATCAAGAACTTATACCATAACGGAATTTGTCATTCTGAGCGCAGCGAAGAATCTTTTATGACTTACGTAGATCCTTCGTTGCACTCAGGATGACGGCAGGTCTTTTTGGATATGCTCTAAGTCGGACATGCAGAAAGCATAAACGAACGTGAAAATCGCATTTTGTTACAAATACTGCACGATGGGTGGATGCGAAACCGTGCTAAGCACCCGCATGCACGAGCTTCGATCGCTGGGAGTGGATGCCCATATTATTTTTTTCGAAGGTGGAGAGGGGGAAAAACTATTCGAAGACTTGGGCGATCGGGTAAGTATTTGCCAAAAGTCCACGGACCTGGAAAAAAAGCTTGCCGCGCTAAAGCCTGATTTTCTTGTCAGTCTTGATACACCCCGAATCCGCAAGTACCTTGACCACCGTTTACCAAAAATAAAGTACGTATACGAAGTGCACACCACGTATCCCGACGGTCTGAAACGATTGAAACATCAGAGTTGGCGCGGAGTATCGGCAATACTGACCCCCACCCATGCCCACCGCGAACTCATATTATCGCTGTTAAACGGAAAGATCGATTGTCCGGTGGAGGTGGTGCCGAATCCGCTGCGGTCCGACTTTAGTGTCTATCCGGAAATGCCCGCATATCCGCGTCCGATCGTGATTTGGGTGGGGCGGCTCGATCCGCATAAAAATTGGCGGATGTTTATCGATATCTGCCAGGATTTAAACTTATCAGGCGCCGACATGGAGTATTGGCTCGTAGGCACCACGAAGATTTCGCCCGTGCAAAAAGCCCGGCTTTGGGAGCAAATAAAAAAGGCGAAATTGTCAAATCGCTTTCGCTGGCTGCCTTTTGTGCAGTATGGAAAAATGGACCGGCTGTTGAGTTTCGCGGCCGCTTCGGGCGGATGTTTGGTTTATACCTCGCATTTGGAATCCTTCGGCATGGCGGCGGCCGAGGCCATGGCCAGTTCCTGCCCAGTCGTGGTGCCCGACGTGGGCGGATTCCACGATTTCGTAATCGACGGCGAGACGGGATACCGTTATCCGCCGGGCAACACCCGGGCCGCCGTAAATTTCATTCTCAAGTCGATTCAGGACGCGTCCGCCCGGTCCAGGATCACGGCGGCCGGATATCAACGAGTTCACGACAAGTATTCCGCCCGAATAGCCGTGCTCAAATTGATCGACACGCTGCAAAACATGGCAAACAGTAATTATTCCAGGGGACAATATCCGTGACGAAATTGAGAGTTTTACTTACGTTCGGCACCCGGCCGGAGGCGATCAAAATGGCCCCGGTAATTCACTGCTGCCGGCGGAACAGCCGACAAATCGAGAGCATTGTTTGCGTGACCGGGCAGCATCGCCAAATGCTCGATCAGGTCGTCGATTATTTCGGCATCCGTATCGACCGGGATCTGGAGCTGATGGCGGAAAATCAAACGCTGGCCGACTTGACCGCGCGCTGCCTTACCGGCCTGGACGCGGTGATTTCGGAATATCGTCCCGATTGCATTGTCGCACAGGGCGATACCACCACCGTCATGGCGGCTTCGTTGACGGCGTTCTATCGACGCCTGCCCTTTGTGCACGTGGAAGCGGGCTTGCGCACCGGCAATCTGCAAGCCCCCTGGCCTGAAGAATTGAATCGCCGCATTA
>JBEKIK010000421.1:0-3813 GCA_050011795.1 Thermoguttaceae bacterium
AAACTTAAAATCCGATGCGCATTATTGACAAGCTAGTGGATTATCTTTAGAATAAACCGCGATCAAAAAGACATTCATCTTTTTATTCTCTTTTCCTTTTTCAATTGGAGAAGCGTTATGTCTTCGAATATTGGAAAGACGCACAAACTCACGGCTAAAAGATCGGCGTTTACGCTGGTCGAATTGCTGGTGGTGATTGCCATTATCGGCATTCTGATTGCTCTATTATTGCCGGCCATACAAGCCGCTCGGGAGGCGGCCCGGCGCTCTCAATGCATCAATAACTTTAAACAAATGGGCCTGGGCATAGATCAATATGAAAACAGCAATAAAAAATTCCCCCCCGGCCGCAAAGGATGTGATGATATTTCGGGTCCAACTGCTGTAAGTTCTAATTGGACGCCCCCCACCAACCCTACTCTGCCCAACTACACCGTGAACAATTGCGTTTCCTGTGAAAATGACCCTGAACCACCTGCGCCATCACGTCTGGGCATCAGCACATTCGTGTTGATCCTTCCTTTTGTGGAACTCCGCGGGCTTTACCAAAACTTCGACTTGACCACACTCTGGCTCACAAAGATCGTCTTGGATCCAAATAGCAAAAACGGCCGAGCAGTCCTGACGCGCCCTCCATTGTTTGTTTGCCCCTCGGACCCGTCACCGACGACGACCGATATTCATGGAGATACAAACGACTGTGCCGGGACAGGGGCCACCGGCAGTTACGCCGTGGTTGGAGGGACCCTCGGACCGCCGGGCCACCCTACTCCAATTAAAATCGACAACGACGGACCGTTCATCTATAAAAAGCAGTATATGCGAAAAGACATTATCGACGGCGTTTCACATACTTTTTTCATCGGCGAATTAAGAGACGGCTATTGCAAATGGACCGCGGGTCAGCGACATACCACCATTCGGTATACTACTAATCCGCTAAACACGCCTCCGGGCAAAGGTCTGGTAGACGACGAGGATGACAGTGCCACCACGGGTCGCTACTTCAATGGCGCGTTCGGAAGCCGGCACCCCGGGGGCGCTAATTTCGCCTACGGCGACGGTCACGTTGTTTTTGTCTCCGACACCATCGCAACGGCGCTCTATCAGGCGCTTTCCACCCGCGCATCAAAAGAAATCATAAGTGCTCCATAAATGCGCGAAAGTTTACCGCAAACGACCAAAATCTTGAAAATCGAGGCGTTCTTATGTACTGCTTATGCCGTTCAAATATATCTTTGGCAGTAATCTTGTCGTTGTTTTTTGCCTCGATTAGCGGTTGCGGTGACAGTTTGCCCAAGCGTGTGCCAGTTTCAGGCCGGGTTCTTATCGACGGCAAACCATTGGAATATGGCGTTGTACAAGTCTTCCCCAAAGGCGAACGGTCGGCATACGGCACATTAGGACCCGGAGGGAAGTTCGCGCTTACCACCTTTACCGAAAACGACGGGTGCATGTTGGGCAAACATCCTGTTGCGGTAAATGCCGCTAAAGGTATTAGTTCGACCAAAATGCAATGGTTCGCACCCAAAAAATACGCCAATGTCGCCACTTCCGGTCTGGAAATCGACGTTCCCGGTCCCCGCAACGAGGTCGAAATCAATCTGAAGTGGGACGGTGAAAAGCCCTATATCGAAACAATAGGAAAAAAGTAGTTCTTCTTCAATAGTTCCGTTAAATTTCTTCAGCCGAGCGGAGCCAGGGGCGGATGGTGGGGTCGTAGGCGTGGATTTCGCCGGGGGTGAAGAAAATTTCCATTTCCCGGCTTGCCGCTTCCGGTCCGTCCGAGGCGTGAAGGAGATTCATTTGCTGGCTGGTGCCGAAGTCGCCGCGGATCGTGCCCGGTTCGGCCTTCAAGCCGTTTGTGGCCCCGACCATTTCGCGGACCACGCGCACGGCCTCGGGACCCTCGACGATCATGGCCACCACCGGCGAGGCGGTAATGAAGGTCTCGAGTTGCGGATACCAGCTCTTTTTTACGTGTTCGGCATAGTGGCGGCGGGCCAATTCCGGCACAACCCGCATTAGTTTCATGGCCACAATGTTGAGGCCCTTTTCTTCCAATCGGCTGATCATCCGTCCCATCAACCGCCGCTGGACGCAATCCGGTTTAAGCAGTACTAGTGTCCGCTCCATGGCATTTTTTCCTAAAGTAGAGGATTATTCAGGTGAACCATGAACCATGGGTCAGATTTTAAACAATCCATCCAACAGTGAAAAGAGGACTCGTCTTTCAGGGGGAAATTTCCTTTAAAACATAATAACTATATGTAAATAATAGGAAGATGTGATGCCACGAAAGGCCATTAAAGCTGGGGGGAATTCTCTCTTAATACGAAGGGTTAGCAGCGGACGTGAAAACATATAGAATTAATTGTTCAGCTACACTCGTGGGCAGTTACGCACCATATGATTAGTGAGAATTATGTTCAAACTGCTCCGCTTGCCGTATTCGTATAAAGTTCTTGAGCCATATATCGACGCGCGGACGATGGAGATCCATCACGGCAAACACCATCAATCCTATGTCGATAAACTGAATGCCGCTTTAGCGAATTATCCGGCGTTTCAATCGCTAAGCGTATTGGAATTGGTCCGATCGCTCGACAAGATACCCGAAGAAATTCGCACCGCGGTGTGCAACAATGCCGGCGGCGATGCGTGTCATACGTGGTTTTTCACGGGCATCGGTCCGAATGAAGGCGGGAATCCCCAGGGCGCGCTGGGCGCGGCCATCGACGCGACATTCGGCGGCCACGAGCAATTTCGGCAGCGGTTTGCCCAAGCAGTGTTGGAGGTTTTCGACAGCGGCTGGGTCTGGCTGAGCCGCGACGGGGCGGGAAATTTGCTTATCGAAACCACGCCCGGCAACGACAACCCCTGGATGTTCGGCCGCAGCCCGATTTTGGCCTTCGACGTTTGGGAACATGCGTATTATCTGAATTGACAATTGCAAATTTCAAATCGGCTTCGCTTTGTTCAGAATGCCTTTGCGGCGAAATACAAGGCCGCATAAACCTTGGGATCGACGAGCAATCCTCCCCGGCGTTGCTCATCAAGCCATTGTTCGACCTGATCTAAAGGAACCAGGCGGACGTGAATGTCTTCCGACTCGTCGCCGCCGCCGTCGCTTACCTTCTTTGTATCCAAGGCAAGATACATGGTATAGCGTTCGTTGGTCAGGCCCGGCGAACTGGGGCCTTCGATAAGATGTTTCCAGTGCTCGGAAACGCAGCCGGCTTCTTCCAGCAATTCGCGCTTGGCGGCCTCGATCAAATCTTCCTCGCCCGTGCCCGGCTCGTCGCCGACCAGGCCGGCCGGCAGTTCCACCACCCGGGCGTCCAAAGGGCGGCGATATTCCTCGATCAACACCATTCGGCGGTCGGACGTGAGGGCTAGAATTACCACTGCTCCCGAGGTGTTCGTGCGTTCGGCCCATTCCCAACGTCCCCGGGCGACCAGCCGCACGTATTTGCCCTCTGCCAGCACCCGGCGTTTGTTTTCTTTGTCCATTATTGATTTTCTATACGATTAGTCCCCTCTCCCGACCAACCGACCATGCCAGGCATGGTGCCCGTCGGTGCCTGGAGAGGGTTAGAATCTTTGTTTGAGGTTTGAGCGCGTTTTGCGAGCATATTTTTTATTGCAATTTGAAATTTGCAATTGACAATTTGCAATAAAAAAACATTCGCGCAAAACACACTCGAACATCGACACAAAGACTATTCCCCCGGCACGGGTTCTATTGTCGCCTTCATCGAGCCTTTGCACAAGGAAATGTAGGCGTCTTTGCCGTAGGCGTGGATTTGATCG
>JBEKIK010000422.1:0-2939 GCA_050011795.1 Thermoguttaceae bacterium
GACAAGGTCGAACCCCGCCGCGAATACATCGAAAAACACGCCATGGAAGCCCGAAATCTGGACGTTTAATGCGCCCGACGCCGGGAGCAAGCTCCCAGGCTAACCAACACGAAATACCGATCACTGTTTAGCCCGGGCACTTGTGCCTGGTGTAATTAGTGTTGAATATCGATGCAATAATATATGCGATTGAGCGATCAGGAATTTCGGGCGATGGATACGCCGCTGCGGAGGTTTTTACAGCGGCGCATGGAATTTCCCGTGTTTCGATTGCTCGGATTGAGAAAGCAAAACCAAGACATCCTCGAAATTGGTTGCGGTAACGGCTACGGAGCGGCGCTTCTAATGCGGCTGAAGCCGAAAAGCTACGTGGGCGTCGATTTAATGCCCGAAATGATCGAACTGGCCAGAAAACAGCCCAATCTTGTCAACGCTGCATTCTTGGCGATGGACGCCGCCGACTTAAGCTTTTTTCCCGACGGCAGCAAGGACGTGATCGTGATATTCGGCATCCTTCATCACATTCCTCAGTGGCGCCAAGTGCTCAAAGAGTGCCACTGCGTGTTAAAATCCGGCGGCAGACTATTCCTCGAAGAGCCTAACGCCGCGGCCATAAAACTCTGGGATGCAATTTTTAAGTGGGAGCATCCCGAGCTTGGTTTATTTACTTGGCGGGAAATGGAGGAACATCTCCGCTCGGTCGGATTTGTAATCCGCCACCGCTTGGGAATAAGACTTTTTAGAAGCTATTGCGTGGAGAAAAGTTAAACATGGCGGGCAGAACATCGTCTCATCAATACGGATGAATGACCATGAACCTATTCGATCAGTTTAAACACACCGTCGAGCTTCGCTTCGGATCAAACCCCCGGCGCGCCGGCCCAAAAGCCATGGACGTGTCCAGGCCGAAAATGGGATTCGTCGAGGGCACGCGCCCCCACTTTACCCAAGAAACGGCCGGACTACTCCGCCGTCGCCTCCAAGCGGCCGCCCTGATCTTGTCGATCCTCCTGGGGGTCACCTTTATCGGAAATCTTTTTTCCGGATACGCCCCGTTGATCCTACTTCGAGTCGCCATCGTGCTTTTCTTCATCGTCATCTTTTTCCTCTTGCAAAACGTCCGCGATTTTTCCTTGACCCAACTCCGCTGGGTCGAGGCCGGCTTATTCGGCGCGGTCCTCGTGCAGTATGCCCTGATGATGTGGACCCGCATGGTCGTCTTCGCAAGCATCGAAGACCCCTTGTCGGTCGTCGCCGCCGAATACGCCTATTTTTCCACTTGGGCCTTCCTCATACTCACCTACGGCATCCTCATGCCCAATACATGGCAACGGGCCCTGGCCGTGTTGCTTCCCGCCGCTTTCTTGCCGTTCGGGCTGATCCTCTGGCTGCGGTCGACTAATCCCGCCATCAAAGCCGCGCTCGCCGCCGACAAAATGAACACGCCGGTCGTTCTGCCCTTCCTGGCGGTCATGGTCGCCGTCTTCGGCACGTACATTATCCACTCCATCCGCCACGAGGCCTTCAAGGCCAAGCAACTCGGCCAGTACGTGCTGAAAACCAAACTCGGCGCGGGCGGAATGGGCGAAGTCTATCGGGCCGAGCACCAACTCCTTAAACGGCCGTGCGCCGTTAAACTCATCCGGCCCCACAAGGTCGCCGAACCCGCCGTCCTTTCCCGGTTCGAGCGCGAGGTGCAGGCCACCGCCAAACTTACCCACTGGAACAGCATCGAGATATACGATTACGGCCACTCCGACGACGGCATTTTCTACTACGCCATGGAACTCCTGCCCGGACTGAGCCTGGACGATCTGGTCAAGTTTCATGGACCTGTTCCGCCCGCGCGGGCGGTGCATTTCCTCCGCCAGGCCTGCAAGGCGCTCCGCGAAGCACACGCCAAGGGCCTGATCCATCGCGACATCAAGCCCGCCAATATCTTCGCAGCCGAACGCGGCGGGATATACGACGTGGTCAAACTCCTCGACTTCGGCCTGGTCCACGAACAGTCCGGCCAGTCCGACGACATGCAATTGACCCAGGTGGGCATGTTCAGCGGATCGCCGCTTTACATGTGCCCGGAACAAAAACAATCATACCACAATCTCGACGCCCGAAGCGATATTTATTCCTTAGGCGCGGTGGCTTATTTTCTCTTGACCGGCCGGCCGCCGTTTGTGGGCGACAACATCTACGACATCATCGCCGCCCACGTCCGCGATCCGGTTACACCGCCCTCCGAGCTAAATCCTGCCGTGCCGCAAGACGTGGAACTAGTCGTAAATCGCTGCCTTGCCAAAATGCCCGCCAATCGGTTCCAAGACGTCGACACCCTGGAAAAAGCCCTTGCCGCCTGCGACTGCGCCGACAAATGGAGCGAAGAGCAGGCCGCCGCCTGGTGGCGGGAAAAGGGGAAATAGTGGTTAGTGGATAGTGGTTAGTGGTTAGTGGTTAGTGGGCGGTGGACAATGGGTAGCGGGCAGTGGATAGTGGTTGGTGTATAGGGAACATGGATATATGTTTTTTGGGTACTAAAAGTCGATTTTTCCACGACCAGCCCTCACCCCCGGCCCCTCTCCCGGAAGGAAAATTGCAAATTGGAAATTGCAAAATGCAAATTGCAACTTGAACAAGCATAACAACTTGCGCGATTTGGCACTTTTCCTTGGCATCGGAATATGAACTTTTTGATTTCGGCCGTAATATCGCATTAGGGGTTGGGGAATGATGAATGTTTATTGCGGCATGATGAATGGAAAATGTCTGAAATCCGGAGGCTGATAACCGATGGCCGGTTAGTGTGCGCTTTTGGGGTTTGGGTTTCAAGGCAATTTTTTAGCCGGGGGAGAACTGACTTTGCAATACTTCTGGTCCACAACGCCTAGTTCATCTTTTTTGGCAATTAAATCTGATATAATCAATACCGCTTCTACCGATAC
>JBEKIK010000423.1:0-2926 GCA_050011795.1 Thermoguttaceae bacterium
GAGGGGCTCGATCCATGCGATTTTCTGCATCAGAAAGGCGCGGCCGCTTTCGCCGAATTATTGGCCAATTCGGCGGTCGACGCCCTGGAACACGCCTTTTCCACCGTCACCCGCGGCGTAGACGTGGATCGCGACGTGCACGGAGCCAGCCGAGCCTTGGAACGGCTGGTGTCGATCGTGGCCAAGGCGCCGCGGCTTCGCGCAGACACGACCGGCGAGGACCGTTTCCGCGAGGAGAAAATCCTCCAGCGCCTGGCGGCCTGGTTCCGCGTGGACGAAAAAGAATTGCGGCGGCGATTGACGGCGCTTCGGCGGCGGAGCCAAGGCCGAGGGGCGAATATCCCGCCGGCAACGGAGGCGGTCTCCTCGGCTGAATCCGGCGAAGCGCCTGAAATAATCGATTCCGCTCAGCGGGAGATTTTGGAACTGCTTCTGGCCCATCCCGAGTGCCTGCCGTCGGTACGCGAGCAACTCTCCATGGAATACCTTGGCCGGGGAATGTGCCGGAAAATATATGATACTTGTTGCCGATTGACCGACGCGGGCGTCGAGGCGTCGTTCGACCGGCTGATGCTGGAATTCGACGAACCGACCATAAAAAACCTGCTCGTGGAGTTGGACGAAACCAGTCAATCCAAGGGACAGCACGCAGCCGATCCCCAGGATTTGCTCGACGAATTGATCAACACCTTTAAACGAAAGGAGACCGAAAAGCAGCGGCCGCGGCAGATCACGGCCCTGCGCGAAGGCGGACTGGACGAAAACCGGCAAATCGACATGCTGGAGGAAATCCTCCGCCAAGAACGCGACCGGCAAGGTATTACCAAGCCCACGGACGGGTAAGGGCCTTCAGCCGGTATTTGTCTCTAGGTAGTTTTTGTTACGGAAACTGTAATTGGACGTAGGGTGCGTGCTTGCACGCACGCAATACCACACATTGGAAAATTCGGCGTGGGTGCAAGCACCCACCCTACGAAAACAAAAACTAGATAGCTCCCGTGCTATCCAGGGACAACAAAAAAATCCCTTTCCACCCAGCGCGTCGCATGGACGCGAAAGGAGCTGTACGAAATGGATCTCTTCGATAAAGATTTACAGGAGCTTGTTGCCAAAGGAAAAACGCAAGGCTATTTGACTTACGACGAGGTGAACGACTACCTGCCCGACGAGGAAGTCAATCCCGAACGCCTCGATAATCTGCTTATCGCCCTGGAAGAAGAGGGCATCGATCTGGTCAACCAACGGCCGGAGCCTACGTTTTACGATCCCACGGAACAAGAGGAAGGAGTGATTTCCGGGGGCCGGGTAATTGAAGAAGAGTTTTCCGCGCCGGTACCCGAAATTCCGGCCTTGCCCGGCGAACAGACCAAATTCAGCAGCGATCCGATTCGCATGTATCTTAGCCAGATGGCAGAGATCCCACTTTTGGCCCGAGCGGAGGAAATCTCGCTGGCCAAAAAGATCGAAGTCACGCGAAAGCGGTTCCGCCGCACGGTGCTTGGCTGCAACCTGGCCATGAAATCGACCATTGCCACGCTGGCCAAGGTCCACAAAGGCGCGTTGCCCTTTGATCGGACGATCAAGGTCTCGCTCACCGAGCGATTGACCAAGGAACAGATTATCGCCCGGATGCCGCCTAATCTAAAAACACTAAGTCACATGGAAGCGGAGAATCGCCGCGACTTCTCCAAATTGTTGAACAAACGCACGTCGCCGGATGAACGCCTTGCGGCGCGAAAGCGATTCATCCGCCGTCGGCGCAAAATGCTTACCCTGGTGGAAGAACTAAGCCTGCGTACACGGCGCATCCAGTCCATGATTCGGCACATGGAAGAGGCCGTGGACCGCATGGACGAAATCCGCCGGCGCTTGGCGCACATGCTCGACAATCCGGCCACACGCGACAAACGCGCGAATCTTCGCAAGGAACTCCGCGACCTGATGCTCCTGACCCAGGAAACGCCTAAAAGCCTGCGCAAACGCTGCGAGGTTATGCGGAGCCAATATCAGGATTACGAACAAGTGAAGCGCCAGCTTTCGGGCGGAAATTTGCGATTGGTGGTGTCAATTGCCAAAAAATACCGCAATCGGGGTATGAGCTTCCTGGACCTCATTCAGGAGGGGAATACGGGCCTCATGCGGGCGGTCGATAAGTACGAATACCGCCGCGGATACAAGTTTTCCACGTATGCCACATGGTGGATCCGCCAGGCAATTACCCGGGCAATTGCCGATCAGGCCCGCACAATCCGCATCCCCGTGCATATGATCGACGTTCTTAGTAAACTGCGAAATGTATCGAAAAGATTGCAGCAGGAAATGGGCCGTGAGCCTACGACCGAGGAGCTTTCGGCCGCCGTGGATATATCGTCGGACGAGACCCGGCGGGTTTTATCGATGGGAAAGCACCCGGTAAGCCTTGACCGGCCGGTCGGAGAAAGCGAAGATAGTTGTTTTGGGGAATTCATCGAAGACGGCGGATTGCCCAGACCGGAAAAGGCTGCCGCTAATGAATTGCTTCGCCAGCGCATCGAACAATTACTTAAGACGCTCACTTACCGCGAAAGGGAAATCATCCGCCTGCGCTATGGCTTGGGCGACGGCTACACCTATACGCTCGAAGAGGTGGGCCGGATCTTTAAAGTCACCCGCGAACGCGTCCGGCAGATCGAGGCCAAAGCGGTCAAAAAATTGCAGCATCCAGTCCGCAGCCAGCAGCTCGCAGGATTCCTCGAACGAGCAGCAGGCTGAAGCAGGCCATAAAGCCGCTGGTTCCCCAACCGGCGGCTTTTTTCGTTGGGATTGCAAATTGCCGGGTGCCATGCCCACGCTTGCCGTGGGCATGTTGGCAATACTCGACGTGAGACCCAATGCATCTCCGTCATGGCCAAGCAAGCTTGGGCATGCCACCCGCCCACTTTCCATT
>JBEKIK010000424.1:0-2906 GCA_050011795.1 Thermoguttaceae bacterium
GATCTTTTAATTAGAGAAGAATTTTTCTGCCCGGCCCTTGACTTTTAAAATAATCAGTAATAATAACTAATAGAGTTAATAGCCCACCATGATTAGCAGTAATTTACATCGCAATACCCGGCAGCGAAAATTGATTCTGGAAGAACTCCGGAAGTTGAAGACGCACCCTACGGCGGCTGGACTTTATGCCATTGTGCGCCGAAGGATGCCAAAAATAAGCCTGGGGACTGTGTATCGCAACCTGGAATTGCTCAACCAGAGGGGAATGATCCAGAAATTAGATTTTAGCTCCGGCGAGGCGCGTTACGACGGAAACGTGGAAGATCACGATCATTTGCGATGTGTTTACTGTATGAGGGTCGACGACGTTCCAGGCCCCCCCATTGCAATTAAAGGAGTCGGAAAGGAAAATTGGGGCGGTTATAAAGTACGCGGTCACCGGCTGGAGTTTTTTGGAGTTTGTCCGCTGTGTCGCCGCCGCCGGGCCGAATGAGACACTGAGAAGTTCCCGATCAGCTTTGTTGGCACGCCGCCTTGATTATGTGTTGTCAACAAAATGGGGACTGGCTCCCGATGACGTAAACTAGCACATGAATCGGCTCCATAAAGGGAGCCAGATCCTATTTTGTTAACGGCACTAAATAGTTCGCCGTATACCCGGGGTAAAGTAAGAAATTCTTTTTCAAAAGGAGAGCGTTTATGTTGAGTCCGAAAATTCAGGAAGCCTTAAGCAAGCAAATCAACGCTGAATTGTTTTCGGAATATCTGTATTTATCGATGTCGGCATACTTTGAAGCGGAAAGTTTCAAGGGAATGGCCCAGTGGATGCGCACTCAGGCCGGAGAAGAGCACGGTCACGCGATGAAGATTTTCGATTTCGTCAACGATCGCGACGGCCGGGTGACTCTCACCCAGATCGAGGCCCCGAAGATCGAATGGAAGTCTCCGCTGGACGTTTTCCAGGAGGCCTTGAAGCACGAACAAAAGGTATCCGCTTTGATCAACGATTTGTCGAATCTGGCTTTTGCCGAAAAGGATCACGCCTCGCACGATTTTCTGGAATGGTTCGTCAAGGAACAGGTCGAGGAAGAGTCCGTTGCGCGCACGATCGTCGATCAGCTTAAGCTTGTGGGCAACGACGGCACGGGCTTGTACATGATCGATCGGCAACTCGGCCAAAGAACCGCGGCCCCCTCCCCTGCCACGACAACATAAGGATAAGGAGAAAAATAAATGTGTACCCTGGTGACCAAAGAGGCCCCCGATTTTACCGCCACGGCCGTGATGCCGGACAATTCGTTTGACGAAAAATTCAAGCTTTCGAATTATCGCGGCAAGTACGTGGTTTTGTTTTTCTACCCCTTGGATTTCACATTTGTTTGCCCTTCGGAGATTATCGCCTTTGACGCCGCTCTGGAAAAATTCCAGCGGAAAAACACCCAGGTGATCGGCGTAAGCGTGGATTCGCATTTTACCCACTTGGCATGGAAGAACACGCCGCGCAAGGAAGGCGGCATCGGACCGATTCGCTATCCACTGGTGGCCGACCTTACCAAGGGCATCTCCCGGGATTACGGCGTGCTGTTGGAAGGCGGCGTTGCCTTGCGCGGGCTGTTCCTCATCGACAAAGAGGGAAAAGTCCGCCATGCGCTGATCAACGATCTGCCCATCGGCCGCAGCGTGGACGAGGCCCTGCGCACGCTCGACGCCTTGCAGTTCCACGAACAACACGGCGACGTCTGCCCGGCCAACTGGCACGAGGGCGAGGAAGCCATGAAACCCACGGCCGACGGCGTGGCCCGGTATTTGGCCAAACATGGGAAATAGTTCATGCTTGCCATTTTGGCAAAGGTTGCATCCGAGAGTTGGCTGGTGCTGGGCCAGATGGCGCCATACCTGTTGTTTGGGTTTTTGGCGGCGGGCATATTGTCGGTATGTTTTTCGCCCCAGTGGATCGAGCGGCACTTGGGCCGGCGCGGTTTCGCTCCGGTACTGAAGGCTTCGTTGTTGGGCGTGCCATTGCCGCTTTGTTCGTGCGGTGTGATACCGGTGGCCGCCTCGATCCGGCGTCACGGGGCCAGCCGAGCGGCCACCACGTCGTTTCTTCTTTCCACTCCGCAAACGGGCGTGGACAGCATAGCTATAACATACGCGCTTTTGGGACCGGTATTCGCCGTGTTTCGGCCCATCGCCGCTTTTATCACCGGATTGCTCGGCGGGGGACTGGTGCAACTATTCGGCGAACAAAACGGCGAGGAAGAATCCGCCGATGGAAAAAACCGTGCCTGCACCGAACCCTGCTGTGCCGACAAAGAATCGCGCAACATCGTTTGGCGGTCTGTACATTATGGATTTGTCACCTTGCCCCGCGACATCGGCGCGGCACTGCTGATTGGGGTTCTGGTGGCGGGGGCGATCACAGCCATCGTGCCCGCCAACAATCAATTGCAGCCCTATCTGGGCGGAGGAATCGGCTCGATCCTGATAACAATGGCCATCGGCGTGCCGATTTATGTTTGTGCCGCGGCTTCGATCCCCATCGCGGCGGGTTTGATCCACTTGGGCGCATCACCAGGCGCGGCCTTGGCGTTTTTGATCTCCGGGCCGGCCACGAATGCCGCCACAATCGCCACGACATGGAAATTGATGGGCCGGCGGACCGCCCTGCTGTATTTGCTGACCGTCGTCATTAGCGCGGTCGGTTGCGGATTATTGTTGGACCGGCTGTTTTCCTTAGTGCAAATCGCCGTACCCCATCTCGATAGCGGCATCCATCACCATGATATGGGCGAAGGCGGTTGGATTTCGGCGTTTTGGGCCATCGTACTCTTGGCGGTAATCGGTTTTTCATATTTTCAGTCGCCCAGAAAAGAAGCCGGCCTGACCCTGGATGAAGATTCTACTAC
>JBEKIK010000425.1:0-2895 GCA_050011795.1 Thermoguttaceae bacterium
GGGGGTGAGGGCATAGTAAAGTCATACAAACTGGGCAAGTCATTATGCGACCAAAAGCCCTCACCCTAACCCTCTCCCAGTGGGAGAGGGGACGGTGATTCCACAATTTGCAAAACTTCAGTTAACATTGGTATAAAAAATACTTTACAACGCAAGGTTCAATATGCCCGGACTATTTTTTTCCATCGACGGCGGCGACGGGGTCGGCAAATCTACGCAAACCGAAATGTTTTGCCAATGGTTGCGCGGGCAAGGCCGAGACGTGGTCGCTTGCCGCGATCCGGGCAGCACGCAACTGGGCGATGCCGTGCGGGAAATCCTGCTCAATCGGCACGATCTGGCAATACACCGCCGCAGCGAAATGCTCCTATATATGGCCGCCCGGGCGCAACTAGTCGAGCAAATCATTCGCCCCGCGCTCGAGCAAGGCAAGATCGTGGTGAGCGATCGCTACCTGCTGGCCAACGTGGTTTACCAAGGCTACGGCGGCGGGCTGGACGTGGAAACGCTTTGGCAGGTCGGCCAGGTATCCACCGGCGGATTGATGCCCGATTTGACCATTGTCCTAGACCTGTCTGCAAAGGCGGCTGCCCGACGCATCAATCGGCAACTCGACCGCATGGAACAACAAGGCGCCGAGTTCCACGCCCGGGTTCGCGAAGGTTTTTTGACCGAAGCCGGCCGGCGGCCCGGGATCGTGGTGGTCAACGCCGCTCTATCAATCGACGAAGTGCAAACCGCCATCCGTCAAGCCGCCGCAAAAATAGTGGAGAGTGGAGAGTGGAGAGTGGAGAGTAGTTAGTTTAGCCCGGGAGCTTGCTCCCGGTGTTTTTACCGCAAATACAAGCCCGGCGGGCACCATCGGGCACCATCGGGCACCATGCAAAGCATGGTCGGCATGGTCGGCATGGTCGCGGCCGGCGGGATTGGGAGAACATGCCTCGTTACGTTATCCTCCGGCACGAAACCACTGGCGGTGAGCATTTCGATTTTATGCTCGATATGGGCGGCGCGCTAAAAACGTGGTCGCTCTCGCAGCCGCCCTTGAAGGGTGTTGAAATGGACGCCAAGGCCTTGCCCGATCATCGTCTCGCTTACCTTGATTACGAAGGCCCCATCTCAGGCGATCGCGGCTCAGTCACCCGCTGGGATCGCGGCACGTATGAGGTAGAGCGCCAATCCGAGTCGGATCTTATTGTGCAATTAAAGGGTGAAAAACTTATAGGCAAGGTAACGCTTGCGCAAAGAGGAGATATAAAAACCGATTGGGTATTTTCTTTCATCCCATAAAGCCGCAACGGGCACCAACCGAAGGTTGGTCGGCCGCGGATCTAAACGTCTTGGAGCGACAGTTAAACTGCCGCCCCAACACGATGCAATTCGCTATTTTTTCCGCTCGTTGGAGCCGGACAAGAAAATATCGCCCTTGCCCAGGCGGATAGTTTCGATCTTCACCGCCAAATCCCCCGCGTTATCCCCCGGAGGCGTGGATAGCAAAGCCACCGGATCGCCGCCGCTCTGACGCCACTCCAGCCGCCACTCGGACCGCCGCGCCGCATCGGTAATGCCATCGAGCACTTTTTTCAAGGGCATCGGCACCAGGCCCGCCCGGACCCGCACGATTCGTAATGCCAACAGGTTTTCCTCGGGCACGTACGGCTCGACGGTCAATGTCAACACCGTGGAAACAATCCATCCCTCATAACGGCAGGCCAGCACAATACCTTCCGAGTCGATTGACACTCGGGGATCGTGAAACAGCGGCGGCAATGCCCCATGATGGTTTTTTACGAAATCGACCGCCAGCCAGCCGTTGATCTGTTCGGCTGTGAAACGCCCCTGCCACTTGCCGGGCTTGCGCACGTCGCTAACTAAGGCGGCCATCCGTTGCAGCATTTGATCGCTGCCTTCTTCCCGCGCTTCGGACGCGACCGCCAAGGCCTCGCGATAAAATTTTGGCTCGAATCGCAAAGCCGCAAACACCCCTACAAGCGCGGCAATCAGCACCGCCGGCACGCCGCAACCGATCCATAGTGTAAGGCGAAGTCTGCGGGACATGACTTATACGAACCTCAACAGAGCATAGTTCTTTTTGCCGGAGCGTAAAACCATTACCGACTCTCCGGCCAGGTGTGCGGCGGTGAGTTGGGTTTCGATTCCTTCAATGCGGCGGTTGTTCACGTAAGCGCCGCCCTGGACAACGATCCGCCGGGCTTCGTTTTTCGATTTAGCCAATCCGGCTTCGCACAGGGCGTCGATAATCGACAGACCCGTGCCCGAGAGCCGACCGCGGGGAAGTTCCTTGCTGGGCACGTCGGCGAAAATGCCGGCCAATTGGGCGTCACTCAGTTCGCTGATCTCCGCGCCGAAGAACACGTCCGTTGCCCGTTGGGCTATGTCCAAGCCATCCGGACCGTGGACCAGGCGGGTCAGTTCCGCCGCCAGCCGGCGTTGGGCCGCCCGGGCGCCCGGATCGGCCTGATGATGGTCCAAAATCGTGTTTATTTCTGCCTGCCCCAAATCGGTGAAGAATCGCAGGCATTTGCCCACGTCGGAGTCGTCCAGGTTGATCCAATATTGATAGAACTGGTACGGGCTGGTTTTGTCCGCGGCCAGCCACAGCGCACCCGACTCGGTCTTGCCCATCTTTGAGCCGTCGCTTTTGGTCAGAAGCGGGCAAGTCATGCCGTAAAGCTGCACGCCGCGCAAACGCCGGGCCAGATCGATGCCGGCGGTGATGTTTCCCCACTGGTCGCTTCCGCCCGCCTGCAACTCGCAGCCGAAATTGTCGAAAAGATATACGAAATCGTAGGCCTGCAAGAGCATGTAACTGAACTCGGTATAGCTCAGTCCGGCATCGGTCTTTTCCAGCCGGTTGCGGACCGATTCCTTGGT
>JBEKIK010000426.1:0-2881 GCA_050011795.1 Thermoguttaceae bacterium
CGCGATCAGTTTAGTCTCGGGCTGTTTGTTCACCAGTAAAACGAGTCTTAACGACGCCCAGGCCCAAGGCCGCATCCTATCGCAGCAAAATTCCGCCCAATTAGCTGAAATTGAAAACCTCAAAACCCACGGCAATGACCTGGAAAACAAACTGATCCGGTCCGAGGAGCAAATAGCCTTGCTCAAAGAGCAAGTCGATTTGGATCGCCGGCAGATGGCCAATTACGAACGCGAACACAACGAGTTGTACGAGCAGTTCAAGGCCCTGGCCCGAGAGCGAACGCAGACGGCCGCCCAGACAAGCCCCGTACAAACAGGCGATTCCAACGCCCGCACCGTGCGTTAATCCACCATCCCAATAGTTCCCCGCCAGAATGACGCCTTTGCCTTCTTGCCCCGCCGTTTCCTGCTTGCTCATGCGAACGTTTCGGGGGCTTGTTCGATTCTCGACCTCTTTACAATTGGCAGTGGTAGTAATTGCCGGCTATGCGGCGGTGATCGCCGGCGCTTCGATTTTGGAAAAGTATTACGGCACGCCGGCGATCCATTTCGCCGTTTATGAAACCCGGTGGTTTCTGGCGATAAATGTATTGCTGGCGATAAACGTACTTTCCGCCGTACTGATTCGCTTTCCCTGGCAGCGCCGCCAGAGTGGTTTTGTAATTACGCATTTGGGGATTTTAGTATTAATGGCCGGCTGCCTGCTGAGTTGGCTATGCGGGATTGAAGCGCGTTTGCCGGTCGTCGAAGGTCATTCGTCCGGCCGAGCTATCCAGGAATCGCGGCATCTTATCTTGGAGATCAGCCCTAAAAATTCTTCGTCCGCGGATAAAAATGGAACCGTTTCCGAAAAAGTACGGCTACCCTTTATCGGCGGCCCGTTCGATTGGGACGATTATAAAAGTAAATTGTGCTGGTTCCCCTGGCGCTTGGCTCGGTGCAGTCAAGGCGTATTGTACGATTGCGGCGGCATCCGCCTGGAGGCATTGGACTATTGCGTCGCCGAGCAGGAACCCCGCGTCCGACTGCGGCTCTCGGTCGACGGGGCGACCGAGGAATTTTGGCTGACCGGTTACATAGATGAACAAATGCAAGCCGACGAGCGGCACGCGGTCGATTCGCCCGCGCGCCGCGTAACCGTTGCCATGCCCCAGGACGTCATCGACTTGGGATTCTTAGTCTTCCTGAAAAAGTTTCAAGGCAAACTCGATCCCGGCTCGGGCATGGCGTCGAATTATTCCAGCCTGGTCGATTTCCTTGCCGGCGATCCGCCGCGAACTCCTTTACAGAAGAATGTCACAATCACACTGAATGCCCCGGTTGATTTTATCGATCCGCAAACCGGCCGCACCTGGCGGATGTTCCAGTCGGGCTTTGACGGCCCTTGGAAACCCGGCACGCGGCAGTTCCAAGCGATGGCCGGCAAAGATCGCTCCCGCGATCAGATTTATCTTTCCATTTTGACCCTATCCTACGATCCCGGCCGGGCATTAAAATACACCGGCAGCTTGTTGATTGTCATTGGCATCGCCGTGGTGTATTACATGAGGGTTCAGAGATTGGGGATTGGGGATTTGGGATTATGATTGTGGGATTATTAAAACCGGCGAGCGGCCGGCGTCAGCCGGCTGAGTGATTCGCATGAATAAACCATTACGTATCATTTCACTAATCCTATTTTTATTCTCCGCGGTCGTTGGCACCGCTTTTTGCGCGGAAAAGGATGCCTTGGATTGGACCGCCTGGCGGAACCTGCCGGTTTTTGCAGGCGGCCGGCTAATGCCCCTGGACAGCTTTGCCCGGGAGACCGTCGAGGCGATCTGCGGGCGCGCGAATCCCACTCTATCTTATGCGGACGCTTTGTCCGATGCCGATGCCGATGCTCCCCAATACGCCGAGGCCAAAAAACTATTCCCCGGCGGCGGCCCGCGGAAATTCGCGCCGGAAGAACTGCTTTTTACCTGGCTTGTGGAGCCGGAAAAATGGAAACAGGTGCCGTTTCTGGCCGCCGAAAACAAACAATTGCGCCAGGAGGTGCTCAAGGTGCCGCTTTTCGACAAACAAGGGCGGCGCTTGCGTTATGCCTCGCTTAAACAAGTGGAAAACTGCCCGGAACTCGGCCGGCGCTGGGCCGAGTTGCAAGTCCGATCTGAAACCGAAGGAGGCAAGTTCAATCCCCTCGGCATCGATAAACACGTTAAAGAACTCATCGAGTCATACGGTCGTTACCGCGATCTGACATACGATCCCAAAGCCCCCCAAGACATGCCGCGGCGGTTTTTTGCCCGGTTGCGCGGCGCGGCCGGCGCCTGGAAAAAACTCGCCGCCGAATTGCGGCAATCCGGCATGACGAGTCCGAACGGCGAAGACGGCCAAGGGGCGAAAATAATCAACGAATCGCTCCAACAGTTGATCGCCCTGGTTCACGGCGACGAGTTCACACTGGCGGCGGTCGAACCGACAGCGGCAGCGTTCCAACGGGCCGCCGAACAATTGGGCGACGAATTTATAAAAGGCGACGACAAAGTTCTTGCTTCCCTGGCCGCCGATTTGATCCATCAGGCCGAGGAGATGCACGCCGCCTTGTACGACGACGGCGACCAACTGAGGTTCGTTCCAGCCTTGAATTCCGGCGCGCTTGAGGAAAACCGCACGACAGACGACGACGCCAAACCTTGGCTCGGACTGCAAACGCTGCTTACGGGTTCCGACGAATTGATGCGGCCTTATCCCCAGGCCGGCCTGCAACACGTTCGCCGGTCGTTTGCCGGTCTGGCCGCCGCGTACACCGACCGCGGCAATCCTAAGCGGCCCGAAAATTTTCAAGCGGCCATGAATGAATTCACCGCGGCCCTTCGCCGGTTCGCGTCCGAGGTCGAGC
>JBEKIK010000427.1:0-3912 GCA_050011795.1 Thermoguttaceae bacterium
ACGTGTCACGCTCCTCTTTCGATAAGCGAACAATATATTTCTTCTGCATGGGAAACCTCCTTGTTTCCCACAGTATCCCTAAAAAATACACTATGATCAATCCCAATTATTAACCGTGACACCGCACTCGTAGTTTTATTGGCTGATATCTGACTGCCGATGGCTGAAATCTACATCCACTCGGCCATGCCGCAACTGCCGCCGCCGCAGCGGGGCACGCCGCAGGAATCTTTTGCCGGGCAGGCGGGGTCTTTTCGACTGCCGGTATGGGCGGCCGGCGGGCTGAAGTTCTTCGTTAAGTCCGTTTGGTCGCACGCCGGACAACTCGGCGTTTCACCGCCGCGAACTAAAAATTCAAATTCATGACCGCAACCGCGGCAAGCGTATTCGTAGATCGGCATGTTAGATTCTCATAAACAACTGAAAAAACACCACGGAGTGTCCTCGGCGACTTCGTGGTGTAGACTATTGACTATTATAGTTGTCTAATAGTTGCCTGGTCCAGGGGATGGCGGCGGTGTATACGGCGTCTGTCCTCCGCCGTGTCCATATCCAGATCCATATCCCGTTCCATTTCCGTATCCCGCCCCTGATCCGTACCCCGGTCCGTATCCGGGCGATCCGCCGTAAGGAACACCTGATCCTGATCCGTACTGGTTAGGACCGCCGGACCAACCCGCATTCGGCAGATGTTGCATCAGCCCGTATGGATTCTGCCATGAATCGAAGGGCAGCGTCCAGGGTCCCTGCGGATTACCCCAGGGTCCGTAAGGCGTGGCCCCGGCGCGGAACGGATATTCCCATTCGCCGTAGGGCCGGATCAAATCGCCCAGTCCCCAAGTCTGCACTACGTGCATCCGGTCGGCGCTGCCGCCCCGGCCTACGATCTCAAACTGATAGTGGCGATACCCGCTCTCCAGATAAGTCGGATCGTCCCGATAATATGAAGTCGTTTCCGGCTCGTACTGGTCGACCCGTTTGCCGTTGTCCGGATCGTGACTGAAATACGAGGGCCGGAAAATCCAGGACGATTCCTCCTGATCGTTGCAGAAAACAACGGGGCAATCGCAACTGGCCCGCACGGCAGTTATCGCCGCCATGGCCGGTAAAGACATTAGAACTGCAACATGCCATCTCATGGTAGTAAAACCTGTTGAAAAATGTCAACGCGAAAACATTTATTGTATCCAAAACGCCACATTTTCTCAAATTTCCCGCTGAAAAACGGGGCTTTCCGATACTAACGCAAATTCCAGGAAGATATTCCGCTTCTCGGTCAATGGCATGAGTTGCAGCTTGAACTCGCCCTTCCCAAGTTCCCCGGCAAAGTGTTTCAATCCGACCGTCAGCGGCGGACCGAATATGAACCAGTCGTCAATTAGCTTGTCGTCGAGATACAGCGCGGCCGTATCGCCGCTAAGATCGAACTCTAGGAAAACATTGTTCAAGCCGGCCAGGGCGTCCGGCGGAATGCTCAGACGCCAGTTGCGGCTGCCGGGCAAAGGCCGGTATTTTACGTCATACTGCGGACCGGGTTGCGGCGCGGCCGCCAATTCGGCCGGCATCGGCGGCACGTCCGTATCGCACGGGCTGAAAGATACGGCAATGCTTCGCTGGGGCAATTGCACCGAGTAGCGTGTGAATATGCCGTCCGCCGTCCACTGCGGCTTTAAACCGTTGTTGAAAAGCATTGTATCGTCTGGATAAATTGCTAACTCCAATTTGGCGGAAGCGGCCGAGCGCAGTCGCAATTCCGTTTCCGTGCTAATCAGCGTGCAATCGGTCAGCACCAGGCGAGTTCGGCCCCAAAGGACGCCGCGCCAGCAATGCAGCGCCTGTTGCCGGGTGAGCGTGAGCACTTTCAACGAATCGCCCTTCGCGGTCGTTACTCGCAGCAAGCAATCCGTGCCCGGCTTGGTTGCGTCGACTTGGATTCGTCCTTCCTTGCGCTTGATATCCAATGTGCCGTTGTCGCCGCTTACTTCTTTCACGCTCTGTGGGTCGAACACGTATTGCGGCTGCACGCCGCCGGCGGCGAAGAATACAAAAAGCCGTTCGTCCCCGTTGTTCACCGCGCACAACGGCTGCGCGGTGGAGTATATCAATTTGGCATCGGCCAGTTGGAGATTAAACGGCCAGATGGCCATGGCGTTTTTACCCAGTGTTACTGGCGTTTGGGGGATTTTGAGCCGGCCGTCCTTTAAGACAAGCTCTACTTGCACGTCTTTCAAGTCCTGCACGTCGCCGTAGCGCTGATAGTTGGAAAGGAAAACAAAACCGCGGCCGTCTTTCGCCCGGGCTGCGCAGCGCAGGGTTTCGTTGTCCTTCGGACCTTTTGGCTGCACGGCTGGGAAAAAAGCGTACATCGGCGCCAACTCGGACCCGAAATCGTCGATGAAATAATGGATCGGCCGATACTGGTAGTAGGACTCGCGCACTTGTCCCCACTCGCCCAGCGGCGCCTGAAAATCATAACTGATAATCGGGCAATCGTTCGGATATTTTGTGGCCCTCGATTCTTGCAAGGTTGAGAGTTTTCCCTGGGGATTGACTCCGCCGTGGAACATATAGTATCCGAGCATATTGGCGCCGGAGCCGAGTTTTGCGAAGGCGATCGACACGGCGTCCTCCGGCGCGATTACCGGCCGGCGATGATACGTCACCTGAACGCCGCCGCCCAATTCGGCGTTGGCGTTGGGATACAGATTGTCGGCCAACGTATCTTTATCATTTTCATTTTTTCCCAGCAGGTCCGCGCCGATCAGCGGATCGTTCCTAAGCGGGGTGAAACGGAAAACGTCCTGAATGAGCTGTTTGGTGCTCTTGTCCCAGGGTGCGTCCGGGTACGCGCCGGCCATGGGCAGAAACTCCTTTTGCCCGCGCATGATGCCCGGCCAACCCGTGCATGTGTAAAATGGAACTTCGATGCCGGCCCCGACGGCTAGGCGTTTGAGTTGCTTCATGTACTCATACCCGCCGCGGTTGTTGAAGTACAATTCGTTCTCCAATTGCACGCCGATGACCGGACCGCCGTCCTTGAAGTAAAATCCTTCGAGTTGCGTGCCGATCTGGCGATACAGGCGATCGACATATTTCAGGTAATTCGCATCGGCGGAACGGGTTTTTAATTCCTTTTTCGATGCCTTGTCCAGCAACCAGTCTGGAAATCCCCCGTTGCGCACCTCGCCGTGACACCAGGGACCGATGCGGACGAGCACGTATAGGCCGTGGCGCCGGCAGGCCGCGACGAAATCCCTGAGCGAGCGGTTCCCCGACCAGTCGAATTGTCCTTCTACTTCCTCGTGATGAATCCAGAAAACGTAAGTGGCGATGATCTCGATGCCGTCGGCCTTCATTTTAAGGATCGCTTCGTCCCAATCCTCGCGCGGCACGCGGGCATAATGGATTTCGCCCATCACCGGCAGCCACGGCCGGCCATCGCGGAGGAAGTAAAGGCTGTTGGCGTCGAGGTTGTGGCCAGAGGCGTTGGTGGTGGGGCCCAATTCCAGATGCCCGTCGCGGATGACCCGTTGATCGGCACGGACGTCGATTTCGTAAGCATCGGCCCTTGCCATTCCGCCCAGCGAAACTAATAGCAGAGCGGAAATCATAGCGGTCGTTAAAGGACGGCAGTCTTGCCTTGTCGTGCACCGTGCTACTGGGAGAATTATTTTCTTATTCATCCTTGATCTTTAATCGCTCATCCTAATGTTTTGGCTTCGAGCAGCCCGCAATTGATTCCGTGGTGGTTGGGGCATGATACTTTGTCCAACACGACGCCCTCGACCTTGCCACATTTCGAGCATACGCTGTGCTTGTGTTTCAGCGATGCCACGGCCGGGTCGTTGATGGGGATGAGCCTGGTGCTGTGGACGGTCAACTGCCTGTGGGTTGCCTCGTGAACGACCAGGA
>JBEKIK010000428.1:0-2850 GCA_050011795.1 Thermoguttaceae bacterium
GATAAAAAGTCCCTGCCACGGCCGGCGAGCGATCGGAAAAATTGGGGACTGGCTCCGCTGAGGCGCCTGTCCCCATTTTTTCCTTGCGCGCGGACAATCGGCCGCGGATTGCATAACCCTCGAAACGAAGCAGTTTCGTATCGTCGTCCAGCCAGGCGTCGCGGGGCAATCCGGCCTTCAAACAGGTCTGCTGCAAGAATGTTCGGGCGTCGAAACGGTGCTCCACCGCCACGCCCGGCAAAAGCAGGCCGCGACTGGATCCGCGTGAAATTTGCAGACCGTGCAAGCCGATAGTCACTTCCCGCACGCGGTCTTCGCCCCGGGCCGCGACTTCTTCCGGCCCCCACAAAAGCCAAACCTCCATATCCAAAAAATCCAGTTCCTCGGCGGCGATGGGCGGAAAGCGGGGATCGTCCTTGGCCGCCCGATCGGCCGCGTGGCTCACGGCCTCGGCCAGCGTGGCCGTGGTGCTGAGATAACCGCAACACGAACGCAATTGGCCTTCGCGCTTAAGACTCACAAACGCCCCGTAAACCGGCAAATCGGCCGATTCGGCAAGGGTCTGCTCGAAACGCTCGGGCCGCGACATCCGTACTATCGCCGCCACCCGGCGCCCGGTGGCCCGAAACAGCCGCTCTTCTTCTTCCGCATTGAGCTTCGGCTTGTCCCCCTGCTTGTCCTTGGAGGTTGTCATGTTAGTACCCGCAAAAAAAGTTATCCATTTTTAAATAATCATAAAGCCGCGACCGTGGGTCGCGGTCCGGTGTGCGACCGTCGATTGCGCATTGTCGCGCGACCAACGGTCGCGGCTTTATGAATAATTGGCGATCCGCACCGGCAGCCGGCGGGAGCCCCAAGTGCCGGGCACATCCGCAAAACGGCCGGCAATGGGCGCTTGGCAAAACATGCATCGACCGGCTTGGATGGCGTAACTCAAAATATCATAACCGTTGCGCTCGATAACCGCACGCCCGCAACCTGGGCAATACGTGTGCTGCCGCTCTTGGTCTATGACGTTGCCCGTATAAATATAGCGTATTCCAGCCTGGCGGGCGATATCGTATGCCTCGAGTAATGTGCCGATCGGCGTGGGACCGCGGTCGGTCAGCTTGAAATCCGGATGAAACGCCGAAAAGTGCAGCGGCACGTCCGGGCCCAACTCATCGACAATCCACCGGCACATGCGTTTTAAGTCCTCGGGCGAATCGTTGGCCCCGGGGATGATAAGATTGGTTATTTCCAGCCAGACATTACTCTCGCGGGCAATCCAGCGGAGCGTATCCAGCACTGGCTGCAATCGGCCCGCGCAGTATTGGCGGTAAAAATCGTCGCTAAACCCTTTCAAATCGACGTTGGCCGCCTCCATCTGCTCATAAAAGGCCGCCCGGGCATTCTCGGAAATGTAACCCGACGTGACGGCCACGGTCTTTACGCCCGCTTGCCGGCAGGCCTTGGCCGTGTCGATGGCGTACTCGGCCCAGATGATCGGATCGTTGTAGGTAAAGGCCACGCTATGACAGCCCAGGCGCACGGCGGCGGAGGCGATGGTCGCCGGATCGGCGGTTTCGCAGGCGGCTTCGACGTCGCGCGATCGCGACATCGTCCAATTCTGGCAAAATATGCAGCCCAGATTGCAGCCTGCCGTGCCGAACGATAATACCGCAGTGCCGGGAAAGAATTGATTGAGTGGTTTTTTCTCGATCGGATCCACGCAGAACCCGGTGCTTCGGCCGTATGTGGTGGAAACGATCTGCCCGTCGCGGTTCTCGCGCACAAAGCAAAATCCCCGATCGCCCGGGCGCAACGCGCAGCCCCGCGGACAAAGATCGCAAACAATGCGCACGCCGTCGTCCGATTCGTGCCACCAACCGCCCGGCCTCGAGCCTGGGGTGAAATCGGGAACGTCCGGCGGTAAGGTTACTTTTCGGGGCATATCGAGCCATTATATCATTTTTACCCCCGCGGCGCGAATAATGCCATCGGGTTGGATCAAGATGATTGGCGGCGGGTTAAGTTTAGCCCGGTCGCTTGCGACCGGTGCTTTCACCCCCAAGTCCCCTGTCGTTGATTAACCAGAGTCATTGGTTCCATTGCGAATTGCCGTATTTCTCCGCCGCCAAACGAGCCGTAAGCTCGCGGGGCCAATCTACTAAAGGTTCCACGGCATTCCAGGCAGAAACCAATGCCCGCCGAATGCACGCGGCAGAAAGCGGCAAATTCGTGACAAAAGCCCGGTGATCGCGGCCGTTGCGATATTCGGGCATCCGCGGAGGGATTTTCAAACAACGGGAAATCATATCCAGCGGAAAATTATACAAAATCGTGCCGTGATACAAAAAATGCCGCCTTCGGCAGCGCATGCTATTGCCGGAAAATTTCATCTTGTCCAGGGCCAGATCGCTGGTCCCGCAATAACGCACTCCCGGGGCCAAGGGCGCAAGCGCCTTTGCCAGCGTTTCGAGCACAAAAGCATGGGCCTGATTTACCACGCGCAGGCCGGGATAATTTTGATAACTGAGCAGCAGTGCATACATCAAGCAGCCCGGCCCGGTGACGATTGCCGCCCCGCCGCTTACGCGGCGCAAGATGGGGATGCCCAATTCCCGGCAGGCATCTTGATGCACTTCGGCATCGACGTATGACGACCGCCCCACGACCGCCATGATTTGTGCCGGTTCCCAAAAGCGCAGCGTTTCCAGCGGCTCGGCGGCGCAGTCAGCCTCCTCCAAAAGCGCTTCGTCCAGCGCCAAATTCTCGGCCGGCGCGGGCAGGGTAAGATCGAGTAAACGCATACCGCCCATTATGTCAAAGGGCGAAGGAGAAAGAAAGGCATTAAGGAAAAGACATACT
>JBEKIK010000429.1:0-2845 GCA_050011795.1 Thermoguttaceae bacterium
TAAAGTCGGAAATATAAACCGCCATGGGCCGGGTGAGCAGCAGTTTGACTAAATCCACCACTTCGTCCGTAGTCATTCCCGGCGGCAGGCTGTTTTTGTCCATTGACTTGGACAAATTGGCCCGGATCAGTTTTTCGATTTCGCCGATGGTTTTTTGCACTTCCGGCTCAGCCAGGAGTTGCTCGGTTTGGTTCGGGCTCTTGGAATCCGGAGTGGCCATGCCGGATGATGACGCATAAAACAGACATTCCTCCGGCGCGATTTTCGAGAGAAGTTGCGTTTCCGGAAGCGGAGGCACGCTCATGGGCAATCCCAAGCTTCCTAATAATACAAACAAAAAAGCCCACGGTGCTGGATTCGCTGCCGTCATTTTTAATCCCCTTTAAAAGGAAAAATTAGGATAAATTCACCATGCGGAATTATATTATGCTAATAGAATCACTCGGGTAATCAATCCCCCCCATGAATAGGCTTTGGGCGATAGGCTATAGGCTGTAGGTTATAGGATAAATGAAACCGCTTGCAGTTTCGCGCCGCTAACTGCCCACCAACCACTAACCACTATCAACTACCCATTTCCACCGCCTTCCACCTTACACTATTATTCGTTAAAATTGTCAAATTATTGATTTAAGGTGTCCTTTTAATTTTGATCTTTCGATTTTCCCATGAAATCACCTTTCCCCGGTTTTGTCCCTGCGGAATTGGACGAACTTGACGCGATGACGATTTGGCCCACGATTGGCGCATATCCGCTGGGTCGCTTGGCGGGGCGGTTGTGCGCAAGCAAGATCGGCCTTGGCGGGTTCTTCACGCTTGGCAAGGTTTGGGCGCTGGTCACAATTCCCTTGAGCCTGGCCGTGTTCTGCTGGCAACTGATGCCCTATATTTGCCGCCGCTATACGCTTACCAACCGGCGAATCATTATCCGCCGGGGCTTGCAGCCCCTGGATGCCAAATGGGTCGATCTGGACTGGTTCGATGCCATCGAGGTTAAAATTTTGCCCGGCCAAGAATGGCTTCATGCCGGCGAGCTGATTTTCAAACGCGGCGAGACCGAAGTGCTACGCCTTTCCGGTGTTTCCCGGCCCGAGGTATTCAGGCAAGTCTGTCTGAGCGCTCAAAACGCCCTTCTAAGCGTCCGCAAAGTGGTCGAACAACAAGCTGCGGGCGCAGTGGTTAGTGGTTAGTGGTTAGTAATGAATATCTAATCTAAAATTCCGAACCCTGAACCTTGAACCCTATATCCTGCCCCCTTATTCTATTCCCGTGCTCGGGTAGATCATGATCGGCGATTGCGGATATTCGGCGGCGTAACGGCCGGCGGGAATGGGAGCCGTCTCGTAGACCGGCGGCAAACGTTGCACGCCGGGATATTGTTTTCCGGATTGCGATCCATTGCCGTTAAATAGATCGCTTGGCACCGGCACCAGATTCGTCATCGGCGGGGACGATTCGGCGCCGGCCGGTTCGGCCTTTACCGCCGCGGGCTGCTCCGAGAAAAACGCAGCCGGCCCTTGCGCTTCGGCCGATGGCGTCCGAGCGGGATTGTCGCTTGGTATGGATGCGGTCAATTCATCCGCTTTTGCAGGTTGTGGAGCCGTTGCCGCCTCGGAGCCGGGCGATTCCTCCGGCAATTGGGCCGACGGTCCGATCATCTCCCAAACCCTGGGATATCGCGCGGCGTTAAATCCGATCGAAAACGCAATTATGGCCACCGCCACTAAGACCGGCAGTGTTTTCGGCATCGCTTGGTTCCTTTTGTTACACTGACGACTGCTCGCGTCGAAACCATACACCACGGCAAGTCCGAGGCAAGTAAAATGGGGGCTTCAGCCAAACTCGAAGTCCCAATTCCACGCGGCAAAAACGGCTGCGCAAACTTAAACGAAAAAATGGAGAGAAAAGTGGGCAGTGGACGGTGGGCAGTGAATAGCGCGAAACCGTAAGCGGTTTCTTTGAGTATTCAGAATAATTTCCCTGGTTCCCACGCTCTTGTTCCACTGTTTCCCATGTTCTGCGTGGGAACCCGCATTTTCCGTCGCTCTGCGTTGTCGCCCGTTCCCACGCGGAGCGTGGGAACGAGAGAACCGCCCACTCTCCACTGCCCACTGTCCACCGCCCACGTCCACCGCCCGCTCTTATATAACCGCCTCGATGATACGGAATTTGAGGCCTTTTATCGGCGCCCCGCCGCTGTGAAAGATAAGTCCGCCGTAAGCATAATTTGTCATGTGCTTATGCGTATGACCGAAATAGACGTTACACACGCCGGATTGGCGGCCTTGGCCGATTTGCTCGAGATACGCGAGAATCCGCCGCGCCACGACCGCTTTGGAATAAACCAAATGCGGAAACGGCTTGTGCAATCGCGTAAGCACGACCACGTCGTAAAGCCTGCTTAAAAACGGTCCGCGCCGCCGGGAATACAACCACTGCTGGCGGTCGGCGGCCAGCGACTGGGCGGTATGGTTGTCGCGGTCGGCGACGTCTCCGTGCAAAAAAATGCTGTTGCCCAAGCGCAGGTAATATCGGTGCCAAGTGAAATTCGGCAATTTCCTTGCCAAATCCGCCAGGCGATCGATCAACACTTGATGATAATCGTGATTCCCCAATACGAAATGGAAATGACACCGCGGGCAGGGACGGATCAAATCCGTAAGCCAGGCAACGGCCCAGTCCACGGTTTGCCGGTGATTTTTCGTGCGCGCCCAACGGAAATCGAAGATGTCTCCGCCGAGTACGAAATGCTCGGCGATCCCGGCCGCCAGGATCATGTCATCCAGATACTTCCAGGCCTTTGAGCGGCTGGTAAACAGGTGCAGATCGGAGATAAAAAAACATT
>JBEKIK010000430.1:0-2832 GCA_050011795.1 Thermoguttaceae bacterium
TCTGGTTACCAAGAAGAACGAAAACGGCATAAATCCGGTGGTCCTCCCCTTGAGTGACGAAGTGGGCGGAGTCATCCGCCTCACGGTGTTCGACTACTCGATTAATCCCGAGCAATCCACTCCACAATATCCCAAACCCTTGGCCGAACGGCTGGTTTACCGCCGCTGTGACCGCCGATTGAACGTCCGCAGCGTCGATCTGGGCGAACATTACGCCCCGGGCGAAAAGGTGAACGTGTCGCTGGCGGTGACCAACGAGAAGGACCAGCCCGTTGCCGCCGCCGTGGGCGTATCTGTGGTCGACGAGGCCTTGTTGGCCCTGGCCGGCGATCATACCCCAGACATGACTACGCAGTTTTTACTCGCCTCCGAAATTGAAAATCCGGAGGAATTGGAAAACGCCGATTTTTATCTTTCCGACGACAAAGCATCTTTGGTTTCGGCGGGCGGTGCATTGGATCTACTGTTAGGCACGCGGGGCTGGCGGCGTTTTGCCGAAAAAAACCGGCAGCAACCCGCCCAACAGGGTCTCGAAAAGAACGCTCTTGCCAGGGCGGAGGTTATAAACGGCACGGCCGGCCCTCCCACGATGTACGATAACCTCGGCCGCATCCGGGCCGAGTATCAAAAAAGACTTGGCACATATTATGCCGATCGGACGCAGGTTCTTTACACGGTCATAACAATCAGTTTCCTTGGCGTCTGGGGTTTGTTGTTTTTGGTATTTATGCTCGGGCTGTTTAGAATCATCCGGGGCGCATCGTTTTGGATGCCGGTCTTGGGGACAATAGTCTGTTGTGTAATGATCGGGGCATTGTTAATGAATCCGCAGCCGTTTGCCGGCGATAACAATTCGGCCGTGCCATTTTTGCCGTATCAAGCCCCGGCGACGAAAGGGGCCGCCGAAAACGACGACCATTCCGGAAAAAAATCGAGTGCGGAAAAAACCGCCGATAAGACGCAGCCGCGGACCAATCGCCGGCCGGAAGGGGCGGCTGCTTTGCCCGGTCAGGGGCCCCAACTCGAACAAGTGATCCCCAGGGCCAATCCGCCTCGGGGCGAAAAGGCGATATCAGGCCCAACCGCGTCGGCGAAAACCGAACATTTTTTCATTCGCCAATACGCCCACCGGCACGTAGCCGCTCAGCCCGGCGCACCGGACGATTATGCCGAATCGCTGTTTTGGAATCCGCTTATGATAGCCGGCGCGGACGGCAAAGTGCCGCTTAGTTTCGACCTGCCCGATTCGACGGCCGTTTTCCGCATACAAGCCGACGCCCATGGCGCGGCCCGCATCGGCTCGCTGCGGGTGGAAATTTCCACGCGGAAACAATCGAACGTCGAGCCAAAATCATCGCCGGAAGGTGAAGAATCTCCCGGAGCAAGCTCCGGGGCTAAACGATGAGGCACAATTTGTAGGGTGCGTGAAACGCACCATCCACCATAAATTGCGGTGCGTTTCACGCACCCTACTGAAAACTTCACTCCGGCAACTTTCGCACCGTCCCTGGAACGACCGGCCGGCGGTTTTCCGCGCTTGCCACGGCGGCAAAGCATAGTTCCAAACCGCGAAGATTATTCCGGGCGCCGTTGGAAGGTTCCCGGTTCTCTTCGATTGCGCGGAGCAACTCGCCCATGGCGCCGTGAAAACCGTCGGGAAACCAGCATCCTTCCAAAGCGGGCAGGGCCTGCCCGGCGGCGGTGTGTAGGGTGAGTTTTTGATGCCGCGAGTCTGGCCCGATGCTGAGCATCGTCCCCTCCGTGCCGGCGATAAAAGTCCGATCCTCCTTGCCGAAGCGCGTGTCTCCGTCGAAAACCAGCGAGGCCTGGGCGGAGTCGTACTCGATTGCGGCCTGGGCCAAAAGCGGCGGCCGGACTTCCTGCGTCGGGCTGCGCGCGGCCGAGGCATACACCAGCTTTGCCCGGCGCCGGCCCATGAGACAAGTGATAATGTCGAACCAGTGGACGGCGAAATCGTAAAGTATCAGGTGCTTGACGTTCTCAAACCTGGTGCCTTTGACCCAGCCGTGGTCCCAATGCACCGAAAGATGCGCGCCGGCGATCTGCCCCAACAATCCGGCTTGGACGGCCTCGATGATATAACTAAAATGCGGCGCCCAGCGCCCGTTCTGATTGACCGCCAGGCGTAGCCCGCGACGCTCGGCCAGATCGGCCAGGTACTCGCCGACGTCCAGATCCGTGACGAAAGGTTTTTGACTGAGCACGTGCTTGCCGGCCGTTAAAGCGTGTTCGATGATGGCCGCCCGCTCGGGCGGATGGGTGGCAATATCGACCACCTCGATATCGCCGCGTTTGAGCAAATCGCGGTAATCGCGATAAATTTCGGCTTTGGGAAAGAATTCGGCCTTGCGGCCGGCCGCCCGGCTTAATACGGCGTCGCACAGCGCGGCCACGCGATACCCGGCTGCACGGTATGCGGTAAGATGCTCCTTGGTAATCCCCCCGCAACCGATCAGCCCGATCGCCGGCCGATAATTCTTAGGATCCCGCGGCTTGTAAGGCAAATTCGGGGCCGCGATGTTTCCGGCACTGGTAGATTCGGGCAAATGATCGCCTTTCGATCGTTCGCTTTTTTCTTCCTTCATTCTTTTTTCTAACCACTAACCACTAACCACTAACCACTGACCACTAATATCATTCACTCTTGCGCCGCAAAGTGAAGCTCATAAAGTGCAGGCCGCTTGAATCGTCCACCGCCATCGAGCCGCCGGGCGCAAGGTACTGCCGGATCACCTCGAAGGGCGGCAGCGGATTATTTTGCAAGGTCGTATCCAGCGACTTGAAAAACGGATTCTTTTCCGCCCGTTTTTT
>JBEKIK010000431.1:0-2830 GCA_050011795.1 Thermoguttaceae bacterium
AGCTAGTGTTCCAATATATTTTTCATTGGGATGTAATGTGAAAGGAGCCAGGAGTGTTTGTCGCCGCCACGAGCCGATGTTTTCCCGATATGACCTTGGATGCAGCCTTGATGCAACTCGCAGATCTAGAGTACACGTGCGTGGAACTCATGATCCACGAGTCGGGCGGACACATGCGGCCCTCCGCCGTGCTGGACGATCCGGAACGAGCGATAACGCTCTGCCGCCAAACCCACCGATTGACCCCGATTGCCTTCAGCATCGACATCGAAGCCCCGGAGCCTTTGTATTACCGCCAGTTTGTCGCCTGTTGCAAGTTGGCCAAGGCGGTGAAAGTCGTAACCCTCACCGTCCGTTCGGCCGAGTTGGGCACGCCGTTCAACGCCGAAGTCGAACGTCTGCGCGAACTTACCGCCATAGCGTCGCAGGACGGCATCCGCGTCGGCCTGCTGACCGAGGGCGGACGCATGACTCAGGACCCGGATACCGCCATCGTGGTCTGCGACAATGTCAAAGGTTTGGGCATCACGCTCGATCCCAGCCATTACGTCTACGGCCCCCACGCCCGGGAGAATTACGAACATATTATGAAGTATGTTTACCACGTCCGCCTGCGCGACACCAACAAAACCCAATTGCAGGTCCGCGTGGGCCAAGGCGAAGTGGAATACGGGCGCATGGTCAACCAACTACACAAGGTCCGCTACGATCGTGCGCTGTGCGTCGACATCGCTCCCTTGCCCGAGGTGGATCATCTCGCCGAAATGCGCAAAATGCGGCTCCTGCTGGAAAGCCTGCTATAGAATAAATTCATCCTTCATCCCTCATCCTTCATCCTTTCAATACTTCCCTTGCACAGCCTCGCCGCCGTTTCGGGAAAACAAACCTTTTATCACTTCAGGATCAATCATGACGGACAGTGAATGCACCGATCCGTCGCCGAAACCGGCCAGGAATACGCTCGGATGCAGTCCGACTAGGCCTTTTAGCGGATTATTATTGTCGATCTCGAAATCGTCCGGCTTGGTCCAGATCACGGCCTTGTCGTCCGAGGCCTCGACAATGGCTATCGTGTGTGCCGTGCCGTCGGTGATATCGGCGATTCGAACGCCCTGCTTACCCGGGAACATCGTGTTTTCGCCGCGCACCGTGAGGTAATTGGTTTTTCCCGCTCCGGCATTGCTGTTGGGGCTCCTGTATTCCGGGGGCATTCTGGCGATGAGTTTTTTATTGTGCTCGCTATCCCAAGGCTCGTCCTTGTGAAATTCGTCGTATAATGCCCCATATTCCATCATTGGTAGGATCAGCACCCGCCAACTCAAAAGCGGCTTGCCGTCCTGGTCGGCCTTATAGGCGGGCGGAAAACGTTTGTTCGCATCGTGATAATTGTGCATGGCAAGCATGATCTGCTTCATGTTGTTCATCGAAGCCGCGCCCTGTGCCGCCCCGCGGGAGGCTTGCCATGCGGGCATGAGCACCGCCATGACGGGCAGCAACTGAGTAATGCCCAAGCCCGGCAGCGGAGTCCGCTCGGTTATCTCGATGCCCGATTTCGTCTGCCGCACTGAGGAAACCAGCGGCGTTAAATGGTCACTAATCGCGTTTTGCGGGGGCAATATCGAAAGGTCCAGGTTGATTCCCTGCGGCTGCAATGCGGCGGCCATCATGGGCAGAAGGGGATAGACCTCGTTGAACGTTTGTGGAGTGTTCCAATAGAAAACAGTCGTCGGTCCGGCTTCGCCCGTTAACAACTTCGCAACATCGTGCGATTGGGCCAAGGACTTGAATTCCGTCGGTCTGGAAAGATAGGATTGCATAACTTGAAATCCGCTCAGCGATACAATGAGTTCCTTTTCCGTTAAACACCAAGATATGGGAGGAAATCCAGGCTGAGGAATCTGCAAAAGGTAGGAATCCTTGCCGGCGATTTGGTCCTTTGTGAGCTTTGGGACCGGCTGGCCGCTTTTTGCCGCCTGCTCTAATACGGCTTGAAATTGTTGAACGAGTTTTTCCTGGGTCTTTGCCGCCTGTTGATAGTCTTTTATTTGAACGGCGAAAATCATCTCCGGTACGCTTCCCATATTAGACTTCGCATACAAAGTCGCGGCATCGCCCAGTGGGGCAAGGATATCTTGGCCTATTTTCAGCCCCAGTTGCGATTCCATTCTCTCGATGTCGCGGTGCATGTAGGTCACCGCTTGTGGATTGGCCTTTTCGGCCATTGCCACATAGGCGTCAAAAACGCCCGCGGGATTTATCTTGACGGCCAAAGCCATGGTGGCGTCGGCCGGAATGGAGGCCAGGTCGTCGGCCGAAAGAGGCTTGATCGACGCGAATTGCATCAGTCCTTGCGGCTCGCCGTCCAGGGAAACGAGAATCTTGGAAACGAAGTTGTTCTGGTCCAAGCCCGTCGTTGTGGCGATGCTATTGATGTTGCTTATTCCCAGGGCTTCCAAGGTAACGGCCACCTGCGGCCCGGCCGTGGGAAGGATGATTTTCAGCAGTGCCTTGACGTTCAGAAAGCCCACGGTCGAAACGCGTTCAACGGGCAAGTCCCGGCGGATTTTGGCGAGCCACTTGGGCGGATTGCCGCCGGCGCGTTTCAGCAACGCCTCCATCTCGCCCTCGCCCATGGCGGCAATAAAGAAATTTTTCTTAACCCCCCAAACAACCGCGAAGTTGGGCGAGAACTTGATGCTTTGGAATTTTATGCCGTTTATCTCCCGCGTTTTGACAAATTGCGGCGGGAGAGTTTTTGTAAGCTCTTCAAGCCTGGTTTTGAGTTTCTCGGCATCGTCGCCGATTTTGATCGCCACCCCCGCGCGGATGT
>JBEKIK010000432.1:0-2828 GCA_050011795.1 Thermoguttaceae bacterium
CCAGCGAGATTTCGCCGGGCGTGGGCGTTGATCCGCCGCCCACCAGGCCCGCATTGCTAATGGTGTGGTGCGGAGAGCGAAACGGACGCACGGCCAACAGCGGTTGACCGGGCTTTAGCCTTCCAACAGCACTATAGATCCGCGTGGTTTCGATAGATTCGCCGGGCATAAGATCGGGCAGGATAGTGGGCATGCGCTTGGCAAGCATGGTCTTGCCCGAGCCGGGCGGACCGATCATCAGAATATTATGCCCGCCCGCCGCCGCGATCGTGAGCGCCCGTTTGGCCATCTCCTGGCCGCGGACATCGGCGAAATCCGAGTCATAAGTCGAATATGTGCGGAACAGGTCCTCCAAGCGTGACGGGCAGGGATCGATCTCGATTTCGCCCGAAAGAAACGCCACGGCCTGCGCAAGACTGGAAATCGGTATGACCTCGATGCCTTCGACCACCGCGGCCTCGGCCGCGCTATCGGCGGGCACTAACATGCCGCGGAGTCCTTCCTCCTTGATCGCGGCCAGGGCCATCGACAGCGCTCCTTTAGCCGGGCGCGTGTTGCCGTCCAGCGCCAATTCGCCCACCACGGCGTATTGTTTTAAAAGCTCGGCTGCTATCTGCCCGCTGCCCGAGAGAATTCCCAGTGCGATGGGCAAATCGAACGATGCCGCCTCTTTTGGCAGATCGGCCGGGGCCAAATTTATAACCACGCGGTTTTGCGGACGCTGGAAGCCCGAGTTTACAATCGCCCGTTCCACCCGATGCGTGCTCTCCTTGACCGCCTGCTCAGGCAAACCAACGAGGATCATCTTCGGCAACCCAGCGGGCGAAACATCCACCTCCACCTCGACCGGCAGCGCATCTATTCCCACGAGCGTGAAGGTTTTTAGCTTGGCGAGCATGGGAATTAAAAAATCGGAGTGAAAAGGTCATTTAACCCCCATATTGTGGCATGAAAGTAATGTTTATGCAAGAGGCCTAAACATCCATTAAATCTCTATTCCGCAAGCCTTCAGCCGCCGTTTGCGTTGGGCGGTAAATTCCCACCAGGGTTTTGCCGGCCCGCCGTCCATGAATTGAACCGCCGAAATAAATACGTCCAAAACGCACGGGTCATGGCGCTTGCCTCCGGTCAGCCGGGCAAGGAAATCCTTTATCCCGTGGCAACCGTCATATTGGGAGGACTTTTTAGCTCCACGCTGCTGGACTTCTTCGTCCGTCCGGCCTTGTTCTGGACCTTCGGCCAAAAGGCGACAAAACGGGCCATGAAATTGCATCTGCACGAACCCGACCTGTCAGATACGCAGTCGCCTGCCCCCTACCACGGCCATGTTGCCAATTTTCACAAGAAAGGTGATAATGTAATAGTGAAGTTCCATGCCTCAGGAAAGCCCCACCTATGAGTGACGATTCCGCACAACCCGCCAAATCGGACGTCGAGCACGGACTTTCGGGCAGGCAATTGGGCGATTTCCGCCTGATTCGCCGTCTGGGCCGCGGCGCAATGGCCGAAATCTATCTGGCCGAACAACTCTCGCTCAAGCGGCGCGTGGCAGTAAAGATTTTAAAACCGGACTTGGCCAACGATCCCACTTACCTGCAACGCTTCGAGATCGAAGCCCAGGCGGCCGCGTCGCTGGTTCACGCCAACATCGTGCAGATTTACGAGGTCGGGCACGTCGAGCGCCGCCACTACATTGCCCAAGAATACGTCCAAGGCCAAAATCTCCGCGATTGGCTCACCCGCAACGGTCCGCCGGACGTGGCCCACGCGCTTTCGATCATGCGCCAAGTAGCGGCGGCGTTGGCCAAAGCGGCCGAAGCGGGCGTGGTCCACCGCGACATCAAGCCCGAGAACATTATGATTACCTCCTTGGGCGAAGTGAAAGTCGCCGATTTCGGTCTTGCCCGGCTCACCCGCGAAGGGGCGGCCAACGGACTGACCCAAATAGGCATCACGCTGGGAACGCCGCTTTACATGAGTCCCGAACAGGTCGAGGGCAAAGCCTTGGATCACCGCAGCGACATCTATTCCTTAGGCGTGACCTGTTATCAGATGCTTGCCGGTTCGCCGCCGTTTTCGGGCGATACGGCCTTGGCCGTTGCCGTGCAGCACCTTAAAACCCAGCCCAAGCCGCTGGAAACCCTGCGCACCGACCTCCCCCCAGCCCTGTGCCGGCTGGTTCACACCATGCTCGTTAAAGATCCGGAGCGGCGATGCGCTTCCGCCCGCGATGTTTTGCGGGAACTTCGCCGCATACAGATGGAGATTTTCGGCCAAGATTGGCCCGAAGAACTTCCGGGCTGGGAATCGCTGGCCGGGGAGACGGTGCGGGTTTCCCGTTCGGCCGTCACCCAACAACTCGACGGTCTGATGAAAACCCAAGCCATGCAGCAAAGCCCCAGCCGCCGCTATCGCTGGATTTTACTGGCCTTGGCGGGCACTTTTCTGCTGGGTATGGTTTTAGCGCGTTTTGCCGTCACCGAACCCTATTTACTCGCCGATGCAAAATCCAATCCTGGAGATTTTCCCGAATATCCCAATGTCAAACAGCAATGGTATTATGCAAGTAAATACGGTACCGAAGGCGCATGGAAAAGCATCGAAAAATACTTTCCAAAAGAAGGCTATTACGTTGACCGCGCAAATCAGCAATTGGCGCTGTTCTACCTCAGAGAAGGCGGTTATGATGATTTGAACAAAGCCATGGATATCTTTGAAAAATTTACCTACCGGGGCGACGGCGAGCGGGAACTCCGGGCCTTTGGCCTGGCCGGCCAGAGCGTGGTCTTATCCTATCAAGGCAATTATAAGGAATCGACCAGGATATT
>JBEKIK010000433.1:0-2828 GCA_050011795.1 Thermoguttaceae bacterium
ATTCCAGTTACTTCACGAATAAATCCGTCACTGGAACGATGGTCACGTTTTCCGGCTTGATATCCAGCTTGAATGTGCTGATTTGTTTGTCTTCTTCCAAAACACTCTCGGGCTTGGCTGTGGGATATGTATAAGGGCTGGGGGTGTTTGTAACCAACACCTTTTTAAGCGATTCGGCGTCCTTTGTAACAATCACGATCTGCATGTTCTTATACTGCCAATACTTTTTCACGGCCGCGTTGACCTCGGGCAGCGCTATCTGTTCAAGCGTCTTGCGAAACAGCTCCAAGTGGCTGCCCGGAACATTGTAAAATTTGTCGTCCAGGGCGAATGCCAGCCGGTCCATGGTCGTGGGGGCGTAGTGCAGCACGTAATTGTGTAGGAACTTGCGCGTAAGATCGAATTCGCCCTGCGTCAGGCCGTTCTCGACCGTGTGCCCGAATTCTCTTATCGCGCCGCGCAAGGTAAAATGCCGCGCCGCATTAGGCACCGGACGGATCCAGATCTCGAAAATCTGCCTGCGCCGGGCGAAATTCGGCGGCGGCGTCTGCAATGCCCCGCCGTCGTGAAAATACTCGATGTACGAATAATCGCCGTAGTTCAAGCCGCGAATCTCGCGCAATACGTTATATAAATGACTGCTCGAATT
The DNA here is from genome assembly GCA_050011795.1 of Thermoguttaceae bacterium. Classification (GTDB taxonomy): domain Bacteria; phylum Planctomycetota; class Planctomycetia; order Pirellulales; family Thermoguttaceae; genus JBEKIK01. The sequence continues at coordinate 650 of JBEKIK010000433.1, forward strand.
GCGATGCTCGCCCAACCACGAATTGGCAACAGCCAAGGCGTACCAATCCTTTTCGCCCCGCAACAAGTCGATGGGAAATCCCATGCTGATGGCCGTGGCCGAACAGTCCTTTTCCACGATCTTCACTTGCAGCCCTTCGATTTTCGGCGGCGACGGCGGTGCCACGGGCTCGGGTTTGCCCGCGGGAAGCGCGGCCAGGTCAGTGCGGATCTTTTCCAGCAGTTGCTGGTCATATCCGCCGCCAAGACCAATGACCACGTTATCGCACGTGTAATACTTGCGGTAGAAGTTTCGCATGTCCTCGACCGTTATGCTTTTCACGCCGTCGATTGTGCCCATGGGCAAATGACCGTATGGCGTGCCGCGGAAAATCGTGTTGTAAAACACGGCCTTGCCCAACTCCTCGTCGCTGGAATAGCGAAGGGTATTTTCCAGATTATTAAGTGCATCGCTTTTCAACCGATCGAGGTCCTCTTGCTTGAAAGCCGGCTCCATCACGGCCTGCATCAAAAGTGGATAATACCGATCCAGGTTATCCTTATGGATCCTGCCGTAAATGACCGTCTGTTCCACCGAGGCCACGGCCGCGTAGCTTCCGGCAATGGGAAAAAGCCGATCGAGCACGTCCTCGTACGAGTTGCTTTTCGTCGATGCCTCGGTAATCATCTGCGCGGTCAAGGCGGCCAGGCCTTCCTTGCCCGGCGGATCGTTTTGCGACCCGACTTTGAACCACAGCCGGAAACAAACCGTCGGATCGCCCTCGACCGGAAGCGCAACTACTTGATCCGTCGGTATTGCTTCAACCGCTTGCGTATCGTCGGCCGCGATAGCGGACATGGAGAACATACCTAGAAAAATAATTGCAAATCGTAAATTGCATATTTCAAATTTCCTGGTTCCCATGCTCTGCGTGGGAACCAACTTTTCCCGACGCTCTGAGTCGGCGGTGCGGATACAGAGCCTCGAACACGGTGCGTTCCCACGGAGGACCGTGGGAACGAGGAAATTGCAAATTGCAAATTTCAAATTGAAATCGCAAAAACGCGAAAGTACGATAGATCGAAAGATCGACATTATTTTTCTCCTTTCAACACGGCGATCGTGCGCCGCTCGGGCCGATAAAATTCCTTGGCTGCGCGGAGTATATCCTCGGGCGTTACTCTTTCGTATGTGGCATATAGTTGATCCACGGCCTCTATTCCCCCGGTCAGGGCGATATAGCGGACCAACGCCTCGGCCACCCGATCCGGCGAATCCAGACCGTCCAAAAACTCGTATTTGTCGTGGCGCTTTACGTCGGCCAGTTTTTGCTCGCTTACCGGCGTGGTTTGGAATTCCTTGATGGTCTCTTCGATGTCTTTTTGCACCGAATCGACGTCATCCGGATTCTTTACCATGGCTATGATGCTCCACAGCGGCACGTCGCGGTTCATCGTAACATCGGCGAAGAGAAACTCTACCTTCTGCTGGCGGATGACCAGCTTTTTATAAAGCTCGCTGGTTTCGCCGAAGGCCAAACTGCCCAGCAATCGGGCGGCGGCGAAATCGCGATTTTCCGCGTCGAACGCCGCGCCCTTGTAAGCCATGCAAAGAATCGGCAGCGTCTTGCCCGGATAACTGACGTCCACTCTGCGCTCGGCCGTCTGCGGCGGTTCGGGCGTGATTTTCGCCGGCGCGTATCCTTTTTTCCATCCGCCGTAGTATTTCCCGATCAAGGCGAAAGTGCTCTTGGCTTCCACGTCGCCGACGACCAGGATCACCACGTTTTCCGGCCGGTAAAAACGCTGGAAAAACGACAGGCTGTAATTGTAATCCTCGGGCATGGCCTTGATGTCGGCCTCGAAACCCATGGTGGTGTGCTTGTAAGTGTGCACGTCGTATGCCCGATCCGCCAGCTTTTCCTCCAGCAGCATGAAAGGATTGGTGATGTCCTTGCGATACTCGCCGTAAACCGCGCCGGCCTCGGTCTGGAACGCCGGTTTGGCGTAACTCAGGTTTTGGAATCGATCGCTTTCAAGCTCGATCGCCTTTTCCAGATTTTCCTTGGCCACGGTCATGAAAAACTGGGTAAAATCATCGGTCGTCGAGGCGTTGGAATTCGCGCCCATGCCTGTGACGAGGTTATCGTACACCGGGCCGGGATATTTCTTCGTGCCGCGAAACATCATGTGCTCGAAAA
>JBEKIK010000434.1:0-2821 GCA_050011795.1 Thermoguttaceae bacterium
ATCGAAAAACAACACCATAATCAAGTACTCTTACGATCCTTTTTCAATTACGCCAAATTACCATTGGAAAAGGATCATTAACTATGCAAAGGTCAATAAATCAATTAATCCTAATAACTTTTTCGATCACCTGGCGCGGGGCGCCGATGTCCAGGACATGCAAGCGGCCAACGTATTTCTCGGCGCCGGGGGCAAAAAAGCCGGGTTTGGCTGCAACGAAAGTGCAGGTCTCGGTTGCGCGGATAGTATGCCTTGCGGCAAGGCCCGTGTCGCAATCCAGGCCGCTGGGCAAATCAATGGCCAGCTTGGGCGCGGGCGCTGAATTTAATTGATCTATTACCGCGTCCAGCGGCGGGCGCGGCTCGCCTCGGGCGCCGGTGCCCAGTAGCGCATCGACGATCCACGCGGCGCCGGCCAACAGTTCGGCAAGATGGTCCGGATCATGGCTGTTGCCGAAGATCTCTATCGGCACGGCGATTTTTTTCAATATTCGGAAATTTATTTCCGCATCGCCCGTTAGTTCGACAGGCTCGGCCCAGAGCAGCACCCGAACCGCATGGCCCCGCAGGTCCAGATGCCGGGCGATGACAAACCCGTCTCCAGCGTTGTTGCCTTTGCCGCAGCATATAACCACCGGGCCGGCGATTCCCAGCCCGCACAGCACGTCGGCAACCCCCCGGCCGGCATTTTCCATCAATACCAGGCCCGACAGGCCGAACTGCTCAGCCGCCAGCCGGTCCACCCGCCGCGATTGTTCACGATTTAATGTTAGATGATTCATGGGAAACGACAATAACAATTTTAATCACGAAAACTCGAAAAAACGAAAACACGAAAGAGAAAAAACATTATAACATTATTTTTTGAGCTGTTGGCGTTTCATTTTTCTGTGATAAGTTATATAAGTTCGATCAATTCTATCCATAAAGGGAATCGTAATGCGACGTGTAGTTATTTTTCTGGTTTGTATTTGTATTCTATTCCCCTTGGGTTGCGATTACACTCCCAGGCCGTTGCCGCCGATCGAGGTCCACTTTTCACCCGAGGGCGGATGCACCGAAACCGTGGTCCGGGAAATCGAAGCCGCACAGTCCAGCATCCTTATACAGGCTTTTAGTTTTACCTCCGTCCCGATAGCCAAGGCCGTTGTCGAAGCTTATAAACGCGGCGTGCACGTGGAAGTGATTCTCGACCGCAGTCAAAAGACCGAGAAATACTCGATGGCCGACTATTTGCACAACTCCCTCGTGCCGCTGCTCATCGACAGCGAGCATGCCATTGCCCACAACAAGATCATGATTATCGACGGCCAGGTGGTGATTACCGGCTCGTTCAATTTCACCAATCAGGCCGAGCATAGCAACGCCGAAAACCTGCTTGTGATTCGCGATAAAATTCTTGCCGACCAGTATACGGTTAACTGGAAACTCCACGCCGAACATTCACAGGAATATGCCGGCAAGGTCAAGCAAGATCGCGAATATGATTTCCAAGAGTAAATAAACAACCCGAATTGTTTAGGGAACTTGTGCCCGGAGATTTCGACTTATTACACCGGTCGCAAGCGACCGGGCTAAACGGGCTTTTATTATCTCAATTACAGTTCTATTACCGCGGCGACGAGTTTATAGCAGAGTTCGGGCTTGCCGTACTCCTTGAATTCTTTCGGCTCGGTAAGGCTGACCGTCAACAGACATTCGGGTTTGATTTTTTCCTTCTTGTTCAGGCGGAGCGTTGTTTCCGGATCGGTTATGCTCAGGCAATATGCCGGGCCTGAAGGGCTTGGTGAAAACCTGGCTTGCCAGCGGATTGCCATGCGCGGATCCGGCTCGAAAGTCACGTTTGTGGAATGGACGAGTTCCAGAGAGGTCCATTTCTGCGGCGGTAAACGTTCTAATTCAGATGGCTGGACGGTTTTGCCTGGGCCATGAAGGACGGTTTTTTCCCGACTGCAATACTTTAGAATATCGGCGGCACCGACCCGGCCCGCCATACGCCAATTCCAGTTTTGCATCAGCCGGTTCTCGCATTGAAAGCGGGTGGTAAAGGCCGGCGGGTCGAGTTCGAGTTCAATTACGTCCAAGGGCGTGAACAATCGGCCGCCCAAAAAAGTTTTTTCTTCCGGAATCGCGCCTCCTCTGGGCGGTAGAGGACGGATCCACAGGCCCGAATCAACATCGATTCCGGCGACGCAACGGCCGCCGTCTCGGCGCGAGTTTGCCAGGCAGAACAATCGGGTCATTTGCCCCTCCCGGTTTTTATAGGTGCACTATGGTCACGTTTCCCCACTCGTCTCTAAGATATTCGGCCGCCAGTCGCCGGTGGCAGTGTTCCGCCGTTGGTTCGCTGCAAAGCAGACATGCACGATCATAATCTTCGGGCTTCATTCTCTTGGCGGGCCGGCGCTCCTCGATAAGACGCCGATATCGGCTCTCATACTCGTTCCAGTCGATCCGTTTCTTTTTGTAGTCGTCCAGAATTTCTTTTGTGGGGGCAAGATCCTGATCGTGTACGTAGTTAATATCGGCGATGGCGCGTAAGAAATACTCCAGATCCCGTTTTTTGGTGAAACCCGCCAATTGCGAGGCGTTGTTTAGGCGGATATCGACCACGACGCGCACGCCGGAGGATTTTAGTTTGTCGAAGAACTCCTTTGCCGATTTTCCCGCGAATCCGAGCGTGAACAAAGTAATGGGGGGCGAGTGAATCGTTGTTGTGGAGTCGTTCATTGCGGCATTTCCTCGTAGTTGTAGCGAAAGGCGATCTCTTGCCCGCGCTCGTCATAAGCGCGGCGGATGATTTCTTCCTCGGTCAAGTGGGG
>JBEKIK010000435.1:0-2819 GCA_050011795.1 Thermoguttaceae bacterium
TTTCAAGGAAGAAGTGCGGCCGAAACAGGCGATGGAAAAGTTCGTGCTTGTGCTCTCGCCCTTTGCCCCGCACATGGCCGAGGAGCTTTGGCAGGCCCTGGGCAACAAAAACACGCTGGCCTACCAGCCTTGGCCGACTTTCGACGAGGCGATGCTCAAGCAAGACACGATCGAAGTGCCCGTGCAGGTAAATGGCAAGCTCCGCGGCCGCATCCAAGCCCCGGCCGACGCCGACAACGCCGCGTTGGAATCGCTCGCCCGCGCGGAAACGAAAGTCGCCGAGCATTTATCCGGAAAAAAAGTGCTCAAAGTCGTCATCGTGCCGGGAAAAATGGTGAATTTCGTGGTAAAGTGAGGTTTTTTATGATCAACGTCTTCCCCGGCAAAACTCGAATCGGCTGGATCGGCACGGGCGTGATGGGCGCGAGCATGTGTGGGCATTTGATGCGCGCGGGCTTCGCCGCCACGGTGTTCAACCGCACCAAGGCCAAGGCGGAAAAAATTTTGTCATTCGGGGCCGCTTGGGCCGAAAGTCCAGGGGCCGTGGCCGAGGCGGCGGATGTCATCTTTACCATCGTCGGATATCCAAGCGACGTGCGCAGCGTAATCCTCGGCGAAAACGGCGTGCTTGCGGGCTGCTCCAGCGGCAAGATAATCGTCGATATGACCACAAGCCAGCCGTCGCTGGCAATCGAAATCGCACAGGCGGCGGCAAAGATCGGTGTTCATGCGGTCGATGCCCCGGTCACCGGCGGAGACGTCGGCGCACGCGAGGCGAAACTGTCGATTATGATCGGCGGCGAAAAAGAAGTGGTCGAGGCGTTGACTCCTTGTTGGGAGGCGATTGGGAAAACTTATGTATATCATGGCCCACCCGGCGCGGGACAGCACGCCAAACTGGCCAATCAAATTCTAATTGCCGGAAACATGATCGGCATTTGCGAAGGCCTGCTCTACGCCTACAAGGCCAGTCTGGACCCGGACAAGTTCCTGCAATCCACAAGTTCTGGCTCGGCCGGGAGTTGGGCGCTGGCGAACCTGGGCCCGCGGATCATCGCCAACAACTTCGCCCCGGGGTTCTTCGTCGAACATTTTATCAAGGACATGGGCATCGTACTCGACGAATCCCGGCGCATGGAACTTTGCCTGCCCGGTCTGGCCCTGGTCCACCAGTTGTATCTTTCGCTCAAAGCCAACGGCCGCGGGCGCGACGGCACCCAAGCGCTGCATCTTGCCCTGGCGGCAATGTCGAACATCGATTGGATAAATCGCTGAGCACCCGGTTACTGCAATACGCCGGTGTAAGCCGCCTGAACGACATATTTTCACCTTCCAGGACGGTAATAAGGCATTAAACCGCAGGCAATGAGTGAAAATACGGTGTATAAATAAACTCTGCCGATTGTTCCATTTGCAAAGGCATCCGAATTCCCAGATAACCGCCGGATATTATTATCCGAAATACGATTTAAAGCCTATGGAGCACTTTTTTCATTGGCCGACAAAACCCAGTTTTCGGCTATTGCGATATAACTAAATAGGGGGAAGAATGTTTAATTCTGAATAGGTTAAAATAAAGTCTGTTCGTCAGCGTTTAATAATTGTCTCTCTAAAAGCTGAAAACTCCCCTGCGATTAACGAATACTGCGTAAACCCACCTACCACTAAGTTACCGGCATAGCTGCCGTTTTTAGTATTACTCGCTCAGCACCCCTTCACCGGCAGCAAGCCGCTCGGGCCGCTTCGATGTACCCCAGACGAAGTTTAACCTCACAAAAAATCCACAAGTCTGATTATTCTCTGTATCAGAGCGCGACGGGCACCAACGGGCACCATGCGGAGCATGGTCGGTTGGTCAGTGGCGGCTATATGTGCAATTTAAAATTTGCATTTTGCAATTTGCAATTTGCGATCTTTTTTATCATTGTCTTAACAATCGCACTGTCGGCGGCCAAGGGCGACGACTGGCCTCAATTCGGCGGAGACGACACGCGCAACATGGCCTCCGAGGAAAAGAACCTGCCCGACTGGTTCGAACCCGGCAAAAAACGCTCGGACGGCTCGGGCATCGACATGCAAACCACGAAAAACGTCAAGTGGGTCGCCCGACTGGGCACCGAAAACTACTCCGGCCCGGTCATATCGGGCGGCAAAGTGTTTATCGGCACGAACGACGTCAATCTCAACGATCCGCGTTACAAGCCCAGCGGCGGCGGCGTGCTGCTTTGCCTGGATGAAGCCACGGGCAAATTGCTCTGGCGCCTAGTGGTTCCCAAACTGGAAACCGGCAAACGCAGCACCGACTTCGACAATATGACACTGGGGATTTGCTCCACGCCTTGCGTTGAGGGCAATCGGGTATACGTCGTCACCAATCGCGATGAGGTGCTGTGCCTCGATACCGAAGGCCAGGCCAACGGCAACGACGGCCCTTTCCAAGACGAAAGGCGATATACCGGCGCGCTAAGCGATGCCGCGCCCGGCCAACTCCCAGGCGATGCCGACATCATCTGGCGCTACGATATGCTTTCGGAACTTTCCATTTTCCCCCACGACGCGGCCAGTTGTTCGGTCCTGGTCTACGGCGATCTGGTGTACGTGAGCACCGGCAACGGCGTGGACGACAAAAAAGCCCCCTTTCCCATGTCGCCCAGCCTTATCGCCCTGGACAAGCACACTGGCCGGCTGGCGGCAAAAGACGACGAGATGATCGGCTCGCGGGTGTTCCACGGGCAGTGGTCTTCGCTTTCGCTGGGTCAAGTGGGCGATAAGGCCTTGGTCTTCTATGGCGCAGGCGACGGCGTTTGTTACGCCTTCGA
>JBEKIK010000436.1:0-2815 GCA_050011795.1 Thermoguttaceae bacterium
TTTGAAGACTTTTTTAATTTGTTTTTTAAGTCTGATGGGCCTTTATGTAATCATCGATTGTTCCACGCACGTCGAGGATTTCCTTCGCTGCGGCGAAAAAATGGGCGGCGTGCTGAAATTCGCCGGACAGTATTACAGCTACAAAACTTTCGCCATTTTCGACCTTATCAACGGCATCCTGGTGCTGATTTCGGCGATGTTCACCGTATCCTGGCTGCAACGCCATAATGAAATGACCGCTTTGATGATGGCCGGCATATCGCGGATTCGGATAGTAATGCCTTTAATCGCCGCCGCGGTCGTTATCAGCCTCCTGGCTATGGCCAACCGCGAATTGATCATGCCCCGTTTTCGCGACGAATTGGCCCGCCGCCCGCAAGATCTCATCGGCGACCAGGCGCAAGATCTCGATCCGCGCTACGACAATCAGACCGACGTATTGATCAACGGCAAGTGCACTTACGCCGAAAATAACCGGATCGAGTCGCCCGACTTCCGCATGCCCCCGTCGCTGAATCAATACGGCAGACAATTGCAGGCCGAGAACGCATTTTACTGTCCGCCGCAAGGGGATCGGCCCGGCGGATATCTATTCGATAAAATGCGCAAGCCGAAAAATCTTGATACCCTGCCGTCTCTGTTACTCGCCGGGCGCCCGGTGCTGATTACCCCCCATGATCGGCCTCAATGGCTCAAACCCGGCCAGTGCTTTATCGCCAGCAATCTGGATTTCGAGCAACTCACCGGCGGAATGGGATTTAAAAACTTTTCCTCGACCGCCCAATTGATCGCCGGACTGGACAACAGCAGCGTGGGCTTCGGCGCCGATGTTCGCGTCAAGATCCATGCCCGCATCGTCCAACCCTTGCTGGATATTACGCTTTTGTTTTTGGGTTTGCCTCTGGTGGTGCGACGCGAAAGCCACAACGTATTCCTTGCGATCGGTATGTGCATGGGCATAACGACCGTATTTCTTTTGACCGTGATCGGCTTACAGCAACTTGGATCAAGCTCCATCATCAATCCAGCCCTGGCCGCATGGAGCCCGCTAATAGTATTCATTCCCCCCGCCGTGGGATTAGCGCATTCGATGTGGGAATAAATATCAGATGAGCTATAAAACCGCTTGCGGTTTCGCGGGGATGATCTCGATAGTGGGCAGTGAACTGCCCACCCCTATTAACCACTGCCCACCTACTTCTTCTTCATCACCTTCAGAACCTCTTGTGGAGTGATTATGCCGTCGTTGTCCAAGTCATAGCTGGCGAATTCTTTAGCAGTGGATTCCGTGTCGCCTTTGGCTTTAATGAACTCCGACATGGAAACCTCTCCGTCGCCGTCGGCATCGAAGCGAGCGAACCAGTCGGGCAGATTCAGTTCGGCTGCTCGTTCGGTCGGCGAGCGGTAACGGTTGGTTTTCGAACTGCCTAAATTGCCTTGCAAGGCGAGGCTATTCGACCCGGCGTTTGACGCCGGTGTTCCGCCGGGACTTTGGGGCCCGCTCCCGCTGTCCGCGATCAAGAATTTCGTTAGTTCGTCTAGCGTGATAATGCCGTCGTGATCTGTATCGGCCGCTTTATATTTTTCCTTCATTTGCGACCATTCTTCTTTTTCCAACTGGCCGTTTTTGTTCGTGTCGTTCTCTTTCATCAAGCTTATGGCGTGTTGACGAATTCGATCGTCGAGCGACAGGGTTGATGACGTGGAACTCGCGGATGCCGAGGATGAGTCGCTCGATGCGCCGGTCTTCTTGTCACCGGCCGCGGTAATGGAATTTGACGTGCCGAACCCGGGCACGACAGGCAGTTTGAGGCTCACCTCGCCGAAGCCCGGCACAAGCGGCGTACTGGTCGCGTCCGCGGGTTTGGCTTCCTCCGAGGTTTTCTCAGTTGTGGAAGAAGCCGGCGCATTTCCCGTCATTCCACGGGAACGATTATTCATTGCCTCTTGAATCTTGCTTATTGATACGGGGTATTTCGGCTCTATTCCGGCCCTGCGCAGAATGTTTTCGATCATTTGGCCATTGGGTCCCTGGGCCTCCTCGGCGTCGATCATGCCGTTGTGATTGGTATCAAGACTTTGCAACAAGGACAACATGCGTTGCGTTCGGGCTTGTTGCATAGCCTCGGACGACATACCGCCCATGCCACCCATCTGCCCCATGCCTCCCATACCACCGCCCATGCCACCCATTGGGCCCATACCACCTCCCATACCTCCCATTGGTCCCATGCCGCCGCCCATACCACCCATACCGCCGCCCATACCTCTCATACCGCCGCCCATGCCTCTCATACCGCCGCCCATGCCTCTCATGCCGCCACCCATGCCGTTCATCTGTCCCATTCCACCCATGGGACCCATATATACACCGCCTCCACCAGGACCATTAGGTCCCATGTCTTGTGCCAGAGCAATAGGCACGGATACCAACAGGGCAATCAAGGCTATTAGATAAATGTTTTTTTGCATAGGAAAAAACCTTCAACGCTAAATATCCCACATCCCCTGGAATTTGATCGAAGTTGAAGAAACTTGGGTACAGGAGTATTTATGTTCCCACTTTTTTATTATCCCCCGTTTGCAGCATTTATTGTACATTCAAAAAGAACATTCGCCAAATTTGCTTCGTAACAAAATATGAAGTTTGTGTTACATTTTTAAAGGTTTGCGAAACTTTCATTTAAACATGGGGTTTACTTAATAAACCCCTGATTTATTGTAAGGTTTCGTGTAAACGTCTCTTTTTCCCTATTTCCCAATACAAAGGAGTTTAGTAATGGCTCGAAAGTATGGTTTATTGATTCTAATCGGC
>JBEKIK010000437.1:0-2815 GCA_050011795.1 Thermoguttaceae bacterium
GCTTCGTCCTGGGCGGCCTGGGTTTCTTTTTCGATTCGCGTGAGCGTGTGGTGCCGCGGGCGGCGCTTGCGGATGTCGATGAATCGCTCGTCGCCGGCCAGTTTGTCCAACGCGTTCAGAATGAAGGTCACGTTGTCGAATTGAAAATTGAGTTCGTTTTCCGTCGATTCGCCCATTTCGCGCAACTGGAAAAAGGCGTCGGAAAGCATGTCGATGTCGGCCACCAGCACCACGTGCAGGTCGACTTCCTTGGGCTCTTCCGGTTTCTTTTCCTCCTCGGCCTTGTTCTTTTCATCCTCTTTGAAATCGCCGGTTTTGGGCTGATCGGTTTTTTTCGCGACTTTTTCCTGGGCAGGCGGCCGGCGGGGCTTGATCTTGCCCTCGATCTCCGCGGCCAGCGTATATTCGCCGAAAGTCGGTATCTGACGGCGATCATCGTTCAATTCGCGGGGACCGAATGGGTTCATTTGTATAACTTCCGCCACCCGCACGGTGCCCGTCTTTTTGCCGGTATTGGCCAGGGGAATGAATTTCATCGGCGAGGCGTTCAGTTTGCCGACCGCGCCCGGAAAGGGGAAAAGCACTTGTTGCAGGTCCAGGCTGATATTGTCCTCGGTTCCAAACGGCTCGACATGGTCCTTATCTTCATCCTTGTCCACGAAAACGAATTCCTTGGGGAAGAAGCCGGCCTTTTTATAGGGATTGTAATTCTGCCACACCACGTCGTTGGCCATGAAGTCTACGCCCAAGAGGTTCCATAAAGAACGGATGTCGCCTTTGGGCTGTGGCCGGGAGCCCATGAACATGGCTTCCATGCCCCCGGGCGCGCGGCGGGGCATGATCGTGCCCGGCACGCTGCTGAAATAAGGCAAGGGATCCTCGAAAATCGCCGTCGGTTGGCCGTTTTCCACGGCCGAGACGAAATTATTCATCTCCTCCGGTCCCAAGGTTGAGGGCTGCACGGCCAAGAGCACGTCGTATTTTTCGGTTATCGGTTGCGTCGGATTGACCTGCACCACCTCGTATTGTTTTTCCAATTCGTCGATGATCGTCCAATTGCCGCCCGAGCCGGGATTCATGGGATTCATGCGCCCGAAAACCTGGGCATCGGTCGCCAGAACGCCCACCCGCTTCCGCTTCTCCTGGGTCACGGTGCCCAGCGAGCGGATAAGTTCGTATTCCACGGGCGTGCCGCGGTCGATGAATGGTAGGGTCACTTTATCCAGCCCTCTGGTAACCACCACGGCCATGAAGATATTGTCGAACGACATCACGCCATGCTGCCTGGTGGGCACCCGCTTAGGCTCGATGCCGAATCGTTTTTCCGCCAGACCGGCCTCGTCGCTCAACGGTTCGGTGTTGTACACCGTCACTCGGATCATGCCTTTAGCCGATGCCTGGAATTCCCGCAAGATCGTCAGCAGGTTTAAACGCGTTTGCACGTAAGCCTCTGGCACGTCCGGGCTGATAAAGGCGTCGATCTGCACCGGATGCTGGAGTTTCAGATTGGCCAGCATCCCCTTGGTCTGCGGAGCCAGCGAACTGAGCTGTTCGGCGGTGACGTCCAAGCGAACGTCATGTCGCTCGAATATGACCGTGACCCCTATGGCAATCACAGCCAAAGCCAGGAATCGCAACGCATAATGAACGCCCATCGCGCTGCCTCGCCGGCCGGTAACCCAATGCCGTCGGCCGATCAGCACCATGCCCAGGTACAGCATCACTACCACGATCGCCAGAAAGTAAATTATGCCGGAAAACGAAATCAGTCCGTGGCCGAAATCGGCGAATTTTTCGCCGATGGAAAAACTTTTCAGCGGCGCGGCCGACTTCGGGCCGAAAAGCACCTCGGCCGCCGAGGCGAATACCAGCGGCACGTTAAACAGAACGCCCAAAATATAACCCACCGTCAAGTTGCTCGTCAGAAACGAAGCCGACATGCCGATGGCCAGCATCGCTAGTCCGATCAGCCAATAACCGAAGTACGTGCCCAGGAACAAACCCACGTCCGGATCGCCCAGCCACTTTAACACGGCAAAGTTGCAGATAAGCGAAAATACAAGCGCGACGCTGAATATCGCCACTGCCGCGAGATATTTGCCCAGCACGATCTCCAGATCGCCGGCCGGGATGGTAAGCAGCAGTTCGTCGGTGCCCTGGCGGCGTTCTTCCGCCCAGATGCTCATCGTTATCGAAGGGATAAAGACCAGCATGATGATCGAAAATCCAAAACGGAAACCCAAAATTTGGATCCCCCAACTGAGCTGGTCCAAATTCGCCAGGTTATTGTTGAAAAAGTCGGGCGGCCAAAAGGCCGACGCCGAACACATCAACACGAAAACGCAGATAAACAAGTAACCCGTCGGGTTGGCGAAATAACTGACAAAGTTGCGTTTAAAAACGGCAAATAAAACGTTAGTGTTCATAGTGATGGTTTTCAGCTATCAGCTATCAGTTTTCAGTAATTAATTTTCAGTGATGGGTCAATAAATTGACCATCCCTTAGTTATCAATGGGTCAGTAAACTGACCATTCCTTATGTAAAATTCCTAATCCCCAATCTCTAATCCCTAATCCCTAATCCCTAGCCCCTACCAATTGGCTGCTTAAACGGCGGAAATGTTCGTCCAAGGGCTTGCCGTCCCGGGTCAATTCCTTGATCGGGCCGTCAAAGACCAATCGTCCCTCGTCGATGAACAGCACCCGGCCCGCCATGGCCGCGACCTCCTGCAATATGTGCGTGGAAAGCAAGATCGTCTTGCTCTGGCCCAGTTTGCGGATCGTCTCGCGGACCTCGTGAATCTGGTTCGGGTCC
>JBEKIK010000438.1:0-5126 GCA_050011795.1 Thermoguttaceae bacterium
GGCACCATTCTGATCGATAAACTCCTGCACACGGTTGTAAATCGCAAGGCAAGCGACTTGCACATCTCGGTTGGTCAGCCGCCGGTGGTTCGTATCGACGGACATCTTCACCGGCTGGAAACCAAGGTCTTGGATCCTGAAGATACCATGGCCTTGATGAAAAGCATTGCACCGGAGAGGTGCCAACAGGAGTTACAGGAGGTAGGCGGATCGGACTTTGGTTTCGCTTTCGGTGATATGGCCCGATTTCGTGTTTCTATCTACAAGGACAAGGGGCACGTGGCGATAGCACTGCGGCAGATTCCTAACAAATTGTTGGATTTCAAAGACTTGGGCACCCCGCCCGTGATCGTCGATCTGTGTGCTCGTCCCCGAGGCCTGGTATTGGTTACCGGCCCGACGGGTTCAGGCAAAACCACCACATTGGCGGCGATGATCGACTACATCAACCAGAACTTCGACCACCATATTATTACAGTCGAGGACCCGATCGAATTTTATCATACGCATAAGAAATCGACGATCAACCAGCGGGAACTGGGGGTCGACGTTCCCACGTTTGCCGAGGCCATTCGCCGAGCATTGCGTCAAGATCCCGACGTTATTCTGGTGGGCGAAATGCGCGACTTGGAAACGATCGAGACGGCGATCACGGCCGCGGAGACCGGGCACATTGTCTTTGCAACCTTGCACACCACCGGCGCCCAGGGCACGGTAAACAGAATTATCGACGTGTTTCCCACCAGCCAGCAGGAACAAATTCGCACCCAGCTTTCCACGGCGGTTATCGGGATACTTTCGCAGGCCTTGCTGCCGAAGATTGGCGGCGGTCGGGTGGCGGCTTACGAAATGTTGGTGGTGGAACCGGCCGTGGCCAACTTGATCCGTGAAAATAAAACTTATCGAATAACCTCGGTTATTCAAACGGGCCAAAAAAAGGGCATGCAGTTGTTGGACGACCACATGTTCAAACTGTGGAAAGAAGGACTTGTTGATAAAGGCGACGTGCTTTTGCGGGCCGTCAATCCCGAAGAATTGGCGTCCAGAATTGCGCGTGTGGAACGGGGGATTTTTGAAGACGATGAAGACGAAAAGGGACGACCTGATGCCGCCTGAGCGGGCGTACATGATAAGATCGACAACGTGACATAACAGCGGGGGTTTTTCAGCCATGGCTATTCGGCGAATCGGTCAGATTCTGGTGGATCTGGGTTTTTTGCGCGAGGATCGCCTGGAAATGCTGCTCGAGGAGCAGCAGCAGCGTCCCGGCGAGATGTTGGGCCATATCGCCGTGAGCATGGGATTGATCAGCGACGATCAATTGGCCCAGGGTCTGGCCGAGCAAATGGGCATGCAGGTAATCAGCCTCGGCGACGCGGCGATATCGCCCGAGGTTTTGGCGATGATTACCGAGCCCATGGCCCAGCTTTATCGCATCATACCTTTGTCGTTCGAGGAAAATACGCTGACGATCGCCATGTGCGATCCGCAGAAACTCCAGATTCTCGACGAGTTGAGGACTTTTCTGGGGTACGACATCAAGGCCATGGTCTGCACGGAGAAGGACATGCTGCGGGCGTTGGAGCGTTATTACACGGTGGGCGGCGAGAGCGTGGAAACCTTGATCGCCGACATGGAGCAGGACGACGAATTGAACATGGCGGCGATAGCCATGGAGGCCTCGCAGGTCGTGGACCTTTCCAGCGCCGAGGCCCTGGCCGACAGCGCGCCGGTGCGGAAGCTGTTGAACATGGTATTGTTGCTGGCGATTCGGGATCACGCCAGCGACTTGCATTTCGAGCCCTTCGAGAACGAGTTCAAGATACGCATTCGCGCGGACGGGATATTGTACGAGATGGTGCCTCCGCCGCGGCACCTGGCATTTGCCATAACCACGCGCATCAAGGTGATGGCCGATTTGGACATTGCCGAGCGGCGCATGCCGCAGGACGGGCGAATTCGCTTGACGGTGGGCGGGCATCCGGTGGATTTGCGCGTGAGCGTGCTGCCCACGATGTTCGGCGAGAGCGTGGTGATGCGGATCCTGGACCGGTCGGTGGTGATGCTGGATCTGGACACGATGGGCATGACCAAGGAAATTCTTACTGCTTTTCGCGAGGTGATTCGCAGGCCCAACGGCATCGTGCTGGTTACCGGTCCGACGGGTTGCGGGAAAACCACCACGCTATACGGGGCCTTAAACGAGCTCAATTCGATCGAAGACAAGCTGATCACCACCGAAGACCCGGTGGAGTACGATATCGACGGGGTGGTGCAGATGCCCATCGACGCCTCGATCGGCAACACGTTTGCGCAGTGTTTGCGATCGATACTGCGGCAGGATCCCGACAAAATCCTGGTGGGTGAAATCCGGGATTTGGAGACGGCGGAGATCGCGGTGCAGGCCTCGCTCACGGGTCACATGGTGTTCAGCACGCTGCACACAAACGACGCGCCGGCCACGGTAACGCGGCTTAGGGACATGGGATTGCCTCCGTTTTTAATCACGGCCACGCTGGAAGCGGTCTTGGCGCAGCGGTTAGTGCGCAAGATTTGCAAGGATTGCATGGAGCAAACCACGCCCAGCACAGATACGCTGGCGCAATTAGGCCTGACGCCCGAAGAGGTTTTAAACAAGAAATTTTTCCGCGGCCGGGGCTGCGCAGTGTGCAACAACACCGGATTCAAGGGCCGCACAGGATTGTTCGAGTGGTTGCCCATTAACGACCAACTGCGGGACATGATCAATCACGGTTGCTCGACGGAAAAGCTCCGCGAGACGGCATTGCAAGCATCGAGGAAGTAATTCGGGAGACGGCCCTGGAATTATAAAGGCGGAAGGCGGAAGGATGAGGGATAAAGGATGAGGGATGAAGGAAAGCGCTTGCGGTTTCGCGAACTCCGGGCACAAGTGCCCGGGCTAAACCTTTTAACTGAAAACAGACAACTGAAAACTGACAACTGATATAGATACTGGAAACTGTCATGCCGACATATCAATTCGAGGCCATGGACGCCACCGGACAGGAGATCAAGGACGTGTTGGAAGCCCCCAGCCAAGACGAGGCGCAAGCCACGATCCGGCAGATGGGGTTATTCGTGACGAAGATTGCCGTGAAGAAGAGCCGGGCCGCGCCCACGAAAAGTAAGACGGCAAAAAAAGGCAAAACCTTCGCCATAGGGGGCATCAAAACCAAGACATTGACCACCTTCACCCGCCAGTTGTCGATTTTGCAGGACGCCGGTTTGCCCATCTTGCGGAGCCTGAAAATTCTCCAGGATCAATCGCCCCCCGGGGCCATGAAAAACGCGCTTATAGACGTCTGCGACGAGATCGAAAGCGGGGCCACGTTATCGGAGGCCATGTCCAAGGTTCCCAAGGCTTTCAACCGGCTTTATATAAACATGATCAAGGCCGGCGAGGCGGGCGGGGCCTTGGAAATCATTCTGCAGCGTCTGGCCGAGTTCCAGGAACGCTCCGAATCGCTGAAACGCAAGGTCAAGGGCGCAATGGTTTATCCCATCACGGTGGTGATCTTCGCGTCGGGCATTTTGACCTTCATCATGATGAGGATCGTACCCTCCTTCCAGAAAATCTTCGCGGACTTCAAAACCCCTTTGCCGACCGTTACCAAGATACTTATGAGCGCCTCGTACTACGTTATCCATTTCTGGTACCTTTTGCCGGGCATTCCCATCAGCATTTGGCTGTTGATAAAACTGATACGTAAATTTCAGGCGGGGCGCTACGGGTGGGACCTTTTCATACTGCAAATACCCGTGTTCGGCCCGTTAATCGAAAAGAACATCGTGGCTCGAACCATGCGCACGCTGGGCACGCTGGTGGCCAGCGGCGTGCCCATCCTCGAAGCCTTGCACATAACCAAGGAGACCTCGGGCAATTGCGTGTTCGAAAACATGTTTCAAAAGGTCTACGAATCGATACGCGAGGGCGAATCGATTTCCAAACCGATGAAGGAAAATTCCAAGCCGGGATTCAACGTCGTCACCTTGTTGTTCTGGTTTTTCTTTATCGGCGGGCCGATCGGCGTGCTGATGTATCTTACGCGCATGAATAAACGCATCGTCGACGACATGGTGGTGAACATGGTCGACGTGGGCGAGGAAACCGGCGAACTGGATACCATGCTCTACAAGGTGGCCGATACCTACGACGAAGAAGTCGCCGTGTTGACCGAAAGCCTGATGAGCTTGATGGAACCGATATTGATCATCGTGCTGGGCGGGATGGTCGGATTTATCGTCATCGCCATCTTCATGCCGTTGATCAGCTTGATCGATACCCTTACCAAAGGCGGCAAATAAAACAGACTGGCGACCGGAGGCTGGAGACAGAAGTATGAAATAAGGGGGCAGGGGGACAGGGGACAGAAAAACTGAGAACTGATAACTGACAAAAAGGGCAAGGTTGGTTTCGTATGGTGCGTTGTATGCACCAAGGCAGACAGGTTAGGCCGCAATTTACACAAAAATACTGCCCGGAGAAACCGCCATGAATAAAAAACGCCCTACTAGCGGACAAAGGACGAAACGTTCGTTTGTAAATTGCAAATTGAAAATTGCAAAATGCAAATTGAAGATGAATGTGGGCAGTGGGCAGTGGGCAGTGGGCCACCCAGAGGGTACCCGGCGGCGCGAAACCGCAAGCGGTTTCGTCCGGAATTCAGCATTCAGTATGCAGCATTCAGCATTTACTCTTGTCGAGTTGCTGGTCACCATAGCAATCATCAGTATTTTGGCGGGCATATCCTTGGGGGCTATCCGCTATGCCCGGCACGCCGCGGTCGAAGCGAAAACCAAGGCCACCATCGCCAAACTCAACGATCTTGTGATGCGGCGGTACGAATCGTACATCACGCGGCGAGTGCCAATCGACACTACTGGAATGAACCCTAGAAATGCAGCCAGGCTTCGTTATTTAGCCCTGTTGGACTTAATGCGAATGGAAATGCCGGAGAGAACGTATGATATCTATTATGGACCATTAAACGGACCATCCGGATCACCGTGGACGACGGCCCGGCCTGCTCTCAGTCAGATGTACTTTCAAAAGTACAATAATTCTCAAAGCCAAAATCCTCCCGGTCCGATCGATAATAACCGCG
>JBEKIK010000439.1:0-2789 GCA_050011795.1 Thermoguttaceae bacterium
AGCAGCAACGGCACGCCGCGGACGGCTACATACCGAATCACCGCGCCGGGCGGGACATGGGACTCGACGGACAATGGCACCTACAGCTTGGTAGTCCAGTCTTCCCAGGTGGCCGACACCAGCGGCAATTACGTGGCCACCAGCACCTTCGGGTCGTTTACGGTGAACATACCGGCCGGTCCGGTGAACGACAACTTCGCAAATCGCATCAACCTCGGATCGGTCAGTTCGATGACGACGACTGGAAGTAACGTGGGTTGCACGGGCGAGACGGGCGAGCCGACCCAGAGCGGTACAATCAATTCAGCTTGGTGGTCATGGACCGCGCCTTCCGCAGGTCAGTTAACAATCGACACCTTCGGCAGCGACTTCGATACGTTTCTCACCTTGGCGACGGGGTCGGCGGTGAACACGTTGACCGTTTTGGCACAGAATGATGACAGCGGTGGCGGCCTGCAAAGCAGTATTACGTGGAGCGTTACTGCAGGGACGCAATACCAGATATCTGTCGATGGCTTTTCGACCTACACGGGCAATATTACGCTGAATCTGTCGTTGGTGACCCCCCCGGTGAACGATAATTTTGCAAATCGGACACCTATCACGGGCACCTTGGCGACTATAACGGCCACAAATGTCGGCGCGACGAAGGAGAGTGGAGAGCCGAACCATGCTGGTAACGCCGGCGGGAAGTCGGTGTGGTGGACCTGGACGGCGCCGTCGGCGGGTAGTGTTCTCATTGATACCATTGGAAGCAACTTTGACACAATCCTCGGCGTTTATACCGGCTCCAGCGTTTCGACCTTGACAACCGTGGCCAGCGATGATGATAGCGGCGGGAACCTCACAAGCTTGGTCACGTTCAATGTGGTAAGCGGGACAAGCTACCAGATTGCAGTTGACGGATACGGCGGGGCATCGGGCAACATCAGCCTGTTCTTGGATCTTACAACTATAACGCGAACCTGGGGCGGCGGCAGTCTGGTCAATAATTTATGGTCCACACCGGCAAACTGGGACGGCAATGTAGCGCCTCTGGCGGGCGATAATCTGGTCTTTCCTTCAGGAGCGAAGCAACTGGAAAGCGTCAATGACTATCCATCCACAACTGTCTTTGGTTCGATCACCGTTTCCGGCAGCGGGTACTCATTTAGCAATGGCATCACGACATCAACAAGCGTAACAGTGGAATCCGGCGGTACGCTGGTGGCGGATTCGATCGTTACCGACACATTGACCATCGGCGGTGGCACAACGGAAACGAGCAGCCCGATTTCGACCGAATCATCGTCGCAATCCACTGTTTCCGCGGTGGCCGTTGGTTCCGAAACATCGAAAGTCGATACGGCAGCGGCATCTATTGATCTGACGTCAAGTGTTACTGCCCAGGAGTCTGCCTTAGATCCAACTCCAATTGTAATTACCCAAGCGACTGCCTTAATCGTTTCACCAGTGGATAATAATCCGGCAATTACGGCTACAACATCGTCAAATATCATCGAAGAACCTTTGCCGGCCGAGACCATCGATACGAGCCCGGCTCCCGCACCCGTCGCAATCAATCTGCCTTTATCGGCCAAGCCTGTCGAAATACTGCCAGGCCGGGAGTCGAGTGCTAAAATCCGCGACTTTCTTTTCAGCCAACCGGAGCAAGGGGTTTTATTTCCAACGGCGCTGACGAACTCATTATCAAACGATGCAACAGTCAGATCGCCTGGTTCAGAATCCGGAAAAGTATCGAACACCTCGCTTGTTTTTGATAGTGTTTCAGGACGGAAATCTTTCTTCCCGCAGTCTATTATTTCCATTACGTCGGCACGAGATACGGCTTTGCAACAAACATTGCACGAGGATTTGCTTGCTGATTGGCTTTGGAGTGATGATTTAGAAACAATTAAGAAGCGACAAAAGGGCAATTTTAGTAATACAATGCACTTGGCATGGGGCCTTGTTTAAAAACATTGATGCCTATAGCGGGCGTCTTGTTTTTTGACTGGGAGCAAAACTACGCTTGTTGTGGACAGCATAAGAACAGGTCTCATTTGTCGCGCAGGTTAATGTGAGTTACAGCCTGACATATATCTTTTCAGTATTATCTCTAGTCGCAAACCGCACCATATCTTGCAGTTGGCAGGTAAAAATCGTAAAATGACCTTTTAAATATCTCCAATAAGTTTTTTAACTTTTAGGCGGAGGTTCTACCATGTATGGATTGCGTCTGTACCATATTATTTCCGCAATTCCTCTTATTTTCGCGGCCAGCGACCTACTTTGGGCGGAGGATAATGTCCCGCTTTTGCGTTACGGTTTCGCGGCCGGCAAGCAATATGCCTTCCAAGTGAAAATCCAAGCGGAGGCGGAAAAGTACGACGAGGTTCGCGAAGGCGTTTTAACTTATATCGTCACTTCGGCCAAAGACAAGGAATTCGTACTTAAACCATCGGGAACGTTGCCTGTTCAGATTAAACCCCATGCGAACGAAATTATCATGCCAAGAGGACCATTGGGTCTGATGGGGCCAAGGGGTTTTATGGGACCGGGATTCCAGGAGGGGATAACATTCAATCGGCAAGGGGAAAAGATCGTTTCCCGGGAATTGACGCCCCTTCCCTATTTATTGGGTGATATGGAATTGCTGGTGATCGAGGAATTTCCGGCCGAGGCCAAGTCGAATTGGGAAAAGCAAAAGGAAGTCGAGATTGTGGAACGGGATTCCGGCGGGCCCTTTCCACGATTCGCGTTCGGCGGATCTCGCCTGGCCGAAGGCAAACATACCACGGCCAAGGAAC
>JBEKIK010000440.1:0-3802 GCA_050011795.1 Thermoguttaceae bacterium
TTAAAGGCGCGGCGTACTTGACGATCGACGTGGACGGCCTTGATCCGTCGATCATTCCCAGCACGGGCACGCCGCAACCCGGCGGGCTGAGTTGGCGGCGGACGATGGAAGTGATCCGCGCGGTTGCCGCATCGCCGGGAATCCGCTGGCTTGGGGCCGACGTGGTGGAATTCATTCCGTCGCCTCATCCGCCCGGCTGCGATCCCGCGGCCGCAAGATTGGCGGAGAAAGTATTGGCCTGGCGGCACACTCCCCGGCGCAGATAATTATCGCCGCCGTTAGTGTCGATGAGCGTTACCCCTGAACTCTTGACAAGACTACACGGGTTTTACGGACGTGGCGCGGGGACCTTTGTCGCGACCGCGCGTATCCGGACCGCTGATTAACTCGTACGAAACTGCTTGCCCTTCTTTCAATTCATCGAATTTCTGATCGACCACCGATGAATGATGAAAGAACACGTCACCTTCGCCTCCCGATATGAACCCAAAGCCACGATCGGTGACGATTTTCTTAATTGTACCTTGCGGCATCGCAACAACTCCTCGTAAACGCAAACTATCCGAACGCACGGCCGAAGCCCCGCCCGGGAAAATAAAAAACCGTCGAGGATACTCGACGGTTAACTCTTAATCCCACTTTTTGCTATTGTCCGTTGATTTTTTTGCGCCCTTGTCACGCTCTTTGATTTTATCGTCGGCGAATTTTTGGGCGTCCTCTTGAGTCTTGAAATTTGCTTTCAGGACCTTGATAGTGTAATCCTTTTTATCCGGCTTTTTCAGCGAATTAGCATCTGCATTTTTTTTATCTTTTTTTGCATCCGCATATTTTTTCGTATCTAGTTTGTAATCATCTTCCAATTTTTTAATCAGAGTTTTTTTTTCGGAAGCGGAAACAACCTTAATTTCGTCGCCGATTTGGACTACGGAATAGGTTTCGTTGGCAACTCTGGCGCCCGGGCCCGCGGCATTAGGCATTCGTGCGTTCCCAACGCCCCCATAGGACGGCGGCTGATATGCCAAAGTAATGCTCGAAAATGCAATAAGAATACCGGAAACAAGCAAAGGTGAAATGCGAAATATTATCGGCCATTTTCTCTATCATGTAACCCTATAAACGGCAAGGTAGTCAAAGAAATGACACTATCCCCCCTATATGGGCTTGACCAAATTGCATTATTTTGCAGTGTTTTCTAGCGAGAGTTGCGGAAGGCATCGTACAGGGCCAAGAGGTTTTCTGTCGGGGTGCCTGATTGGACGTTGTGCACGGTGTTGAAAACAAATCCACCGCCGCGGCCGAAAATTTCCATCCGTCGGCGAACTTCCCGGCCGATTTGCTCCGGCGTGCCAAAAGGCAATGTCCGCTGGGTATCCACGCCTCCGCCCCAGAATGTGATTTTGGCCCCGAATCTCTCTTTCAAAACTTGCGGGTCCATGCCGGCGGCCGAACATTGCACGGGATTGAAAATATCGAAACCGGCATCGACCATGTCGGGCATCAAGGCGATAATCGATCCGCAGGAGTGGATAAACGTCTTCCACGGGGTGTTTTCGTGGATCCAATCGTTCAAGCGGCGATGGAAGGGCTGATAGAGTTTGCGATAGGCCACAGGACCGATGAATGGGCCGTTCTGCGTGCCAAAATCGGTGCCGGTCATGAAAACCACTGTAATGCGGTCCCCGACCGCATCATAGTATTTCGCCAGATTTTTCAAGGCGATTTCGCACTGGCGATTGAACACCTCGTAAACATAATCAAAGCGGGTAACCGTGCTGACGTACCACTCTTCCACGTCGCGGATGCCTTTTGGGTGTTTCAGCCACGGGGCGGGCACAAGGGCGATGTCGCCAAAGGCCATGCCGCCGAAATTGGCCACAATCGCCCGGTCGGTTTCTTTGGATAAACGTTCCGCTTCGACCGCGAAATACTGCAAAACATCGTCCGCCGCCGGCCCGTATTCTTCCAGATTGTCCTCGACGTTGAGGTGATCGTCGTCGATGGGGTTTTGGCGTTTTGTCGAGTCGAAATAAAACCCGCCGTTGGGCATCCTGCCGCTGGGTGGAACGGTTTTATCACCCTCGGGATACATCAGTATGTCGCCGTTGGGCTGCGGATCGGTATTGAATTTTATGGGAACCAGTACAGGCGTGCCGTCGAAGGTGGTCCAAGGTTTCCAGTCCTCATTTTTAAACCCGAACATAGTCGAGGGCCTGCCCAGGGGAACAACGTCCACGCCCAGTGCATCCAACAGGTCAGGGGCGATTTCGCCGAGCATCTGATACGGCTCGTTTACCTTGACCGGCGTGCCCGGCGGATCGAGTTTTAATGCCTGGCGGAGTTTATACACGCTGCCGACCTGCATGCCGGTGACTGTCGTAGCGCCCAGGTCGAGCGGAATGCGATCGGGTTGTTGATGACTTAAAGCGGCTTCAACGCGTTGTCTGGAATTCATAAAAAAAGGATACGTCGAAAGCCCCACCAAAAACAAGCCTTACGCAACTCTATGTTACGTAAGGCTTAACATAGTCGGGGCGACAAGATTCGAACTTGCGACCTTCTGAACCCCATTCAGACGCGCTAGCCAGACTGCGCCACGCCCCGAATTGGGTATGGGTTTATTAATACCTTAACCACAAGTATGACAAATCAAAGCCGATTATGCAACAGGGTATTTAGGTTATAGGTGATAGGTGATAGGTTATAGGCTCGATTCTGGAGGTATGAGGCGGTAAATTGGTGGTTGATTCCCGTAACCGATAAACTGTAAACCGTAAACTGTGAACCTTAGGGCTTAGATCGTGAATTCATTTATCGATCGCTTGGCCGATGCGGTGGGACGTTTGAAAAATCCGGTATTGGTGGGGTTGGATCCGCGGATCGAATCTTTGCCCAAACAGTTGTTGCCCAGCGGAGGCGCGAATAACCGCAACGAGCAGGCCCGGGCATATAAGCAGTTTTGCAAAGGGGTTATCGACGTGGTTGCCCCGCTGGTTCCGGCAGTCAAGCCGCAGGCCGCCTTTTTTGAACAACTTGGCCCCGACGGGATGGGGGTGTTGGCCGAAATCATGGCTTACGCCCGGGAAAAAGGTTTGCTGGTAATTTTGGACGGTAAACGAAATGACATAGGATCCACGGCCACGGCCTATGCCCAAGGTTTTTTAGGCGCCGGCGGACAAAGCCCTTGGGGCGCCGACGCCTTGACCGTAAATCCATACCTTGGCGAAGACAGCCTGCAGCCGTTTATCGACGTGGCCCTGGAGCGATCGGCCGGGGTATTTGTATTGGTGAAAACCTCGAATCCGGGCGGCGGGATGATTCAAGATTTGTCTGCCGACGGCAAGCCGGTTTTCGCCCACGTGGCCGAATATGTGGAACGCATGGCTTGTCAGACCGCGGGCGATTGCGGCTATGGGATAGTCGGAGCGGTGGTGGGTGCGACATATCCGCGGCAGTTGGTCGAACTGCGTGCGGCAATGCCCCATGCCTGGTTTCTCGTGCCCGGTTACGGGGCTCAAGGCGGATCGGCCGCCGACGTGGCCGGTGCATTCGACGGGCAGGGAAAAGGGGCGATCATCAACAATTCCCGGGGCATCATCTTTGCCCATGCCATCAAACCTTATTGCGAACGGTTCGGTCCGTCCCGTTGGCAAGAGGCCGTGGAATTTGCTACACTCGATATGATCGCGAGACTTCGAGCGGACACCCCTGCCGGGAGGCTATAGTTTGCGTTTCAGCGATTAACGTTCCTGATCTTAATTTTCAATTAAATTCGTGCAGCTTATTATGGTGACCAACGCGCTAA
>JBEKIK010000441.1:0-2783 GCA_050011795.1 Thermoguttaceae bacterium
AGAAATGCTACGATAACTGCCCGGTCGGGTTTTTTCCCGGCCGCTCTAAGGGTCGCTGGACCAACAACCTGCGATCGCAACCTACCGCCTGAAGGGAGAAACCGATATTCCGGTCGGCACCGGCGTCGAGGCCCGTCCCTCGACATTATTTATTATATGCGTCTATTTTAGCAAGCGAAGCAATACTCGTCTGCGCTCCTTTTGGGGGAAATCGCATCTCCTTTCCAAATAAGGAGTTAAGGCTACTTCGGCGTGTCTTCGCTTCTGGGCAAATCATTAAGCGATTGAAGATTGAAAAGCAGCAGGAACCGCTCAGTAGTGTAATAATCAGGCGTGCGGCGTTTGCTCTGGGGTCGTTGGATTCTAAGCAGACCGCGCCGCACCAATTGGGTCAAAATATGACTGCTGGGCTTGCCTCGCAAACGGCTTATCCGCTCGCCGGTGATCGGTTGTTGGTAAGCCACGATGGCCAATACGTCGATGGCTGCTTGAGACAAACGGGCCTCGCGTATGCGGCCGTAAAATTTGTTTCGCAAGGCGGAATAGGTTTTTCTTAGCGTAAGACGATATCCGTCGCCCTCGCCTACGACGTGGTATGGACAACCGTCGGCGGCATAGCACCCATTGAGTTCTTCGACCAAGAGGGGAATTTCCTCGGCGTCAACGTCGCGCATCAACTCGGCCGCCTTGAGGGCCGAAAGCGGTTTGTTATCGCGATTGCCCACGAAAAGCATGGCCTCCAGAATGCTCAGCGGGCTGACTGGGCAGACGTCTTCTCCGGACGGCGGAATGGACGGCAATTCGCCGACTTCCGGCTGAACATCGGTCATTTGTTGTACAACGTCCGCCGGTTGATCGGAGTTGGAAAGCGTCTGGGCCGGTTGTTCCGCATCCGGCTGCGCCCGCGGGGCAGCACCCATCACCTGCGCAAACGCCTGGGCCAATTCATCCAGCGAAATGCCGTCCTGCCTGCGCGTTTCGATCGGTGGCTCGGGAGTTTGAGACATACTCGATTTCATAAAGCCGCGACCGGTGGTCGCGGTTCTTATTGGTCAGATAATAACAATTCATTCCTTCGCTTGCCGACGATCCGCCGCGCGGTTGGCAGAACGTCGGCGAAATCATCGGGCAACAGGGGCAATTTCACACGTTGCATGATCTGGTTCAAACGCATTAATAGTTTGTCATCCTGGAGATAATCCCACAAGACCCGTTGGCGGCGGAATTCGGCGATCACGATCGACAATCGCTCGGTCGGGCGCGGGGCCATGCGGTTCACTGCGGCCTGGACCAGCGTCGGCTCGATCTCCTGCAAAAGTTGATAATATCGCTCTAAAAGACGGGGATTTTCCTCGATTAATGTCGCATCGAGCAGGATCTCGAGGAGAAGATGGCCCAGGAAACTCGGTCGCAAACCGTCCCGGTCGCTCAAGGCGTCACGGACCATCACGGTCAATTGCCAGGAAAGTTCGGCAAATGCCCGGGTTTTGTGAAATCTGGCGTCTTCGTCAAGATGCCGCGACACTCCGCCCGCCACCGCGGCAACCACCTGATCGGTATCGGCCAGAAAAGGCTCGACGTGCTTGGCTCGCAATCGCAAGCGGCGATCGGAGAGCGTCAACCAATCGGGCACGCCGGCGCCCGCGGCGAAATACGGCCGGTCCAACAGCGGCAGCGCATGGGCAAAGTAATTCATCTATTTCCCCGCGTATCTTGACTTTATAAACTATAATTATGCAAAGGGAGATAATATCATGAAATGCCTGTTTTCTCGCTATCGCGGTTTTTTGCCGTTGTTAACTTTGTTGATCGGAATCGGTCTGGGCGGTTTTCTTCCGCACATACCCTTGCACGCCGTGGCCACCGATCGGGCCGAAACCTACCTGATCGCCACCGGGCTGCTCGATGCCGACGTGGAAGCGGTGTATTTCCTCGATTGTCTTACCGGCGATCTGCTTGCCGCGGTGCCGGGCAAACTCACGGGAGGGTTTACGGGTCTGTATCGCTACAACGTTTTGAAAGACCTGCAGGTTGACCTGGCCAAAAATCCGCATTTTCTCATGGTCACCGGACTTGCCGATTTCAGGACCGGAACAAGCCGGGGGTATGGGGGAGCCTCGGTTGTTTACGTGGCCGAGACCACCACCGGCAAAGCAGTGGCCTATGCCATACCTTGGGATCGATCGCGCTGGAACAGTCGCACGCCGATGCAGGACGTGTTGCACCCTATTGGAGCTATAAATTTCCGCAACGCACAGGCGATTTTACCGACGACAAAACCATAAGGTATTATGGAAAAATGCTTAACCTTTACGGCGCGATTTCAGGTTTTTTATCGCCTCGATAAGGGCCCGGGCCTTGTCTAGGGTTTCCTGGAATTCAGCCGGCGGATCGGAATCGGCTACGATGCCCCCGCCCGCGTGGAAATAGCATCGGCCGTCCTTGACCACAATCGTGCGGATGACGATGCTTAGATCCATTGGCCCGGCGAAATCGAGATAACCGATTGTCCCCGAATAGATGCCGCGTTTGACGGGCTCCAGCCGGTCGATGATTTTCATGGCCTCGATCTTTGGCGCGCCGGTCATCGAACCGCCGGGAAAACACGCCCGGATCAGGTCCAATGCGTCGCGTCCCGGGGCAAGCCTGCCGCGAATCGTGGAAACCATCTGAAACACAGTAGCATAGTCCTCGATCGACATGAACTCGGGCACTTCCACGCTGCCGAACCGGCATACGCGGCCGAAATCGTTGCGGACCAGATCGACGATCATCAGGTTTTC
>JBEKIK010000442.1:0-2782 GCA_050011795.1 Thermoguttaceae bacterium
CGGGCGATAAAAAACAATCCGACGGCAAACAGGGCGAAAAGCAGCCGTCAGGCGAAAAACAACAATCCAACGGCAAACAGGGCGAGAAGCAGCCCGATATGGGTCAGAAATCCGGCGGTTTAGATCAAACAACCGATCAACAACACAATCCCGGCGCAGACCAGATTTCGGGAACCCCCAAACCCAGTCCCGAAGTGCAGGGCGCAAATCAGTCGAAGACAAACCAATCCGGTCAACCCACCCAGGATCAAAACAAAAAACAAGAGCAAGGCCAATCGCCAAGCACATCGCCCAAGCAATCGGACACGAAAAGCGAATCGGCCGGCGACCGTACCGGCCAAGGCGAAAAAGGCGGCGGACAACAGGCCAAAAAGCCAGGCGGCGGCTCCGAGGGTTCGCAAACTCCGGCCGAGCAAGGCGGTTCTATGTCCAATGAAAAAGGCCAAGGCGAAACTACCGGAAAACCCGGCGACCAGTCGCAAAGCCGCGACACTACCGGCAGCGCGGCAAAGCAACAAGCCCCCAAAGGATCGAACGGCAAAAACCAGCCCGACGGCAAACCATCCGGCGGCGAAGACTCCGCTTCGCAACAGCCACAATCGGCCGATTCGTCGACCGGCAAAGGACAACAAAAACCGCCCGACTCTAACGAGTTGGAATCAAAACAACCACAATCGCCCGATTCGTCCACCGGGAAAGGACAACAAAAACCGGCAGAGGGCACGCCGGCCGGCGACCAGTTAAGCAAAGAACCGTCGGCGCATGGCTCGGGCAATCCTACAGTAGGCGGTCAACAAGGCCCATCGCCCGACGCAGCCGCCGAGTCCGAATCGCGGCCCTCGGCCGCCGACGCCGTCAATTTGGATTACGCCCGAAAGCAAACCATACTAGCCCTGGAACATCTTGAAGACCAATTGGCCAAGGATCGGCCAGAGTTGTTGGAGCGATTGGGCTGGACCCGCGAGCAGGCGCAACGGTTCATCGATCGCTGGCAGCAGCTCAGCGATGCGGCCGACGAAAAAGGGCCTCGCGGCGAAGCGGCCAAAAAACAACTCGACGACGCCCTGAAAAGCCTTGGCCTGCGACCCGGCACTACGGTTATCAAGCACGGCGGCGCGAAAACCGACCAAATCCAAGACCTGCGCGACTCCGGCCGTTTCAAACCGCCGCTAGAATGGGCCGAACAATTCCGCGAATACACCCGGGGTGTGGCTAATCAAGGCAAGGAACAGGGGGAAAGCGGACGGCGGACTGGGAATAGGGAATAGGTAATAAAAAACAAATACAAATTTCAAATTGCAGACCATAAAACCGCGAGCGGTGATCGCGGAATAGTTCGTTTTGCCCTGGCATTTACGGCAGATGTGTTTTATTCACCGATGCGATAAATCATATCTCCGGAAGAGTTCTGTCCTGTCCATTCCACTGTTGCGCCGTCATCTTTCTGATCCGGGCCTACGGAATACACCACGGGCTTTCCATCAATCACTTTATAACGCATAGGTTTGCCGTCAAAAGGATCAAGGGGAATTTCTTTAAGTCCGGCTTCAGTTATGGCCGCGGCCAGGTCGGTGGGCAGTTTGTCGTGGGCCAAGATATATCGGCACACGACGATCAGGCATTGAGTGCCTGCCACGCGTGCTTGCATGCGAGATTGCGCAGTGAAGACGGCCGACATTGCCGGAAGAAGTAATGGCGTCAACACATTTTTTTCGGCCTTTAGTTTGGGCAATTCCTTATTGTTAAAGTCATCAAGCGCGGATTTATCGTAAGGCTTGTCGGCTATGGCGAACATTTTAGCGAATGTACGATTTAACGCGGAAATTTCCTTGCGCCAGTTAATCTGCTTGAATTGTTCCTCTGTCAATTGAATACTCCCGAGTGATTTAAAAAGATCGCGTTTTAAGCGTCCAGTTTGTACATCGTTGAATGTGTTGCGAATCGCGATGTATTCCATCTTCAGTCCTTCGCTTAAAGCGGCTTTTATGAGACGGTCTCGATCGGCGAGTAGGGCCAGAAGCCGGTCGCATTGTTCGGGTGTCAGGCTGCGCTGGGTGAGCGTATAATTGGTGATGGCGTCCAAAATTATGCCTTCCACGGCATACGAGACCAATTGGTTGACGAATAATCCCCGCGGACGCAGATCGCGACTGAGGCGAAGCGTTCGTTTAATCGCCTGTTCCGCTTCAGCGAAATCATCTTTGCTGCAGGCATGATATATTTGCAGTATTTCCAGACGGGCGATTTGCCTGGCCGCCTGAATGTGCTCAAGTCGGGAATCAAAGCGTATGCCAGTAACAAAGACGCACCGCTTTTTTTGCTGTGCCTGATCGATTTTATCCAGGGTCGGCCGGGCGTCTTTTAAGACGCGTTCGATTTCAGTTATGGGGATCGATCCGGCCTTTAACTTTTCGTCATCGGCCATGTTTCCGATGTCCCGGCCCAAGGCTTCGACTCGCGGGAGGCGCGCTTTCCACTGATCGGGCGGATAGACAAAGGCCATGTTGTTGGAAACGTCGGCAAGGGCCCAGAAATACAAGGGGGCGGCGTTGTCCGACGGAGCGACGGTGCGGCTTTCGAGAAATTTTTTCACGTCGAACGGTTCGTCCTTGTCCTTGCCCGCCCAGGCGGGAATCTCCGGCATGGCATCCGGAAGCATTTGCGGCAAAGAAGGCGGTGCAGACTCGTCGGGTTCCTGCGCCGAAGTATTCCAGGTCCCCAGGAACAATGTCGCTAACGCAAGGAAGATAAAATTTTTTGCGGTTTGACGTCCGGCCGGCAA
>JBEKIK010000443.1:0-2781 GCA_050011795.1 Thermoguttaceae bacterium
ACATTACGATCAATCCCAATTATTAACCGTGACACAGCACTAGTGTAATTCATCGATAATCCGGGCTAATGTCTTGTCGGGGTGCTGCTGAACCTTTAACTCTGCCAACGCCTGGTTCATGCGGCCCGTTTTAATACCTCGGCCGGCTTGAACTGTATCACCACGGTGCGCAATTTGCCGCTGCGCTCGACGAGCAATTCCAAGGGATCGGGCGGAGTTTTCAGCATTTCGATAAAAGCGTTTTCATCGGCGAAATCACGCCCGGTGATTTGGTATATGCGATCGCCCGCTTGCAACCCCGCACGGGCGGCAGGCGTGCCGGGCACCACGTGGGTAAGAATGATCGCGCCCGGCTCGGCCTCGTCCACGCGCCACACTATGCCCAAGCGCAAGGGCCGGCCGGCCAATTCCAGGGAAATTTCAGCGGGCTTATCCTCGCCTTTGCGCTGCAACGATAATATCACCGGACTCTCGGCGGTCATCACCGCGCCAATCAGATCGTCGTCAACGTGCACATCCCGACCGGCGCAACTGATGATCTTGTCGCCCGGTTTCAACCCTGCCTTGTCGGCCGGGGAATTAACCTTCACGCGCAGCAAACTCACCCCGCCTTCCGCCGCGGGTTTGGCGTCCAAGGTCGCACCCAGGCGCTCGGCGGGCAAAACAATTTGCGTATCGATGAACTTTTCAGTCTCCGGCGTCTCCCGTCCGGCCGCCTTGCGATAAGGAATTTTTTCGTCGCTCTCGGCCAACTCGTAGACCGCGGCGAAAAGCAGGCGGACTACCCGACTCATGCCCTCGCCGTTGATTAAATCGGCCGTGTCGCTGGGCCGGTGGTAATTATCGTGCAATCCGGTGTGAAACAATAACACGGGAAGGCCTTGCTCATAGAACGGATAATAATCGGCATTGGGCTTGAATTCCCAGGAGAAATCGAGTTGCAGCCCTAGCTCGTCGTTTTGCCGGGCAATCAGACGCCGCCACCCGCATCCGCTCCGCGTGCCATAAACATACAACTGATCGTTACGCAGACGGCCGATCATGTCCAGATTAATATTGGCGATTATCTTTTCCAAAGGCACGGTGGGATGCGAAACCCAATACTTCGATCCCAGCAGACCTTTTTCTTCAGCATCAAAGGCCGCCACCAGGATCGATCGCTTGGGCGGGTCCGGCAAGTAACCGAACGCCTTGGCCAGTTCGATCAAGGCCGAAGTGCCGCTGGCATTGTCGTCGGCCCCGGGATGAACTCTGCCGTATGGTCCATAACTGTTGCTGGGGTTGCCGTAACCAACGTGATCGTAATGTGCGCTGACGACGATTACGTCGTCCTTCAATTGCGGATCGGCGCCTGGGATCATTCCCAAAAGATTGCGATAATTGGGGGGAAAAGGCTGTTCGAATTTGTCGCCGCCGCCGGCCGGGCGAAGATTGAACTTGGCAAACTGTTGGGTAATATACGCCCCCGCGGCCCGGTTGCCGCGCGTGCCCGCCTCCCGGCCTTCCATTTTCACGTCGGCCAGCAGATTTACGTATCCGGACAGATCGGCGCTAGTGATCGATTCCAGCGCCGAGCGATACGCCGCGTTTTTTTCCGCCGCCTGAAGACAAATTGTCAGGCAGCAAATCCATGCCAAGGCCGAGAAAACGAGCCAACGGGGATTCAAGCGAATACGCATCATAAAAGTGGTAGGGGGTAGAGAGAGGATAGGAGGCGGTAAATGGCAGGCGGTTATTAGTTATCGGTTTTCAGTTCACAGTTTTTAGTTTTAACTTATGTCTGTTCGCAGTTCCCTGAATAAATACTCCAAAAACGTGTGCTAGTTGTAACAAATTTTCTGGAGTTATGGCGGAGACGAGTCGACTGCCGTAAGCGCATACGCCTGCGCCGCAATACCCGCAAAATCGACATAATCGTCTGTATTTTGACCGTGCGGAAAAACTGATGTAGATTTACTTGAATATTCAAGCGACGTATTTTTTTCCACCTTGATTCCCGTCGGTCCATGAGCCGATCCCGCCTTTAATCTCAACAAAAAAGCATGTTCGCCAGCGTAATGGAAAGTCCGAAAACCGCACCGGCAAAAATCACTGCCGGTCGGCGGCCGAGCATCTTGATCATCGACGACGATGAAGTTCTATCCGACGTGCTCTCGCGCCGTTTGCAGCAACAGGGTTTCGATGCGCTAACGGCCGACTCCGGCCAGTGCGGCTTGGCCCGGGCGCGGGCCGATCAGCCCTCGTTGATCCTCCTGGATCTGCGCCTGCCCGACGCCGACGGCATCACGATTTGCGAACAGCTGGCCGACGATTTGGAAACCTGCGCCATACCCGTCATCATCCTAACCGGCATGGAGCGGCCCGACATCCTCCGCCGCTGCCGGGCGGCCGGCTGCCATTATTATCTTCGCAAGCCTTATGATCCCAACGCCCTGTTGGTTCTCATCAGCCAGGCCATTGCCGATACCCACGGATCGGACGATTATGGCACATAGCGGCGGGTAGACAGTTTACCGCCCTCTGAGGTTGTGAATTTTTGCAGGGTGCGTGAAACGCACCGCAATCTGTAGTGGATGGTGCGTTTCGCGCACCCTACATTGCTTTGGACAGTACTTGTCAGTTAAAAGTAATCAGTCTCTTCCGATAGAAACTGCGCTTGAGTTTTAAGCTATCGGCGATCATAAGTGTCTTTTTGGCTGGATGGAACGTCCTGCCCATTCAACGCATCTTGCCAATTGCAATCATTTATGCCAATCTCCGTAATTCCCAGAATCCGTACAA
>JBEKIK010000444.1:0-2781 GCA_050011795.1 Thermoguttaceae bacterium
CGACTGGTTTCCGAGGCGCGGCGGGGGAAAAAGTTTGGCCGCGCTCCAAGTGCCGTCCGGCCGGCGCGTGGCCCAGATCGTCGGCCGCCGGAGCGTGACGTGCGTGACCACCGGATCGCGGCAGATCAGTTCCTTAACGTCGGTTTGGCAGGCGATGAACATTTCCTCGACGTGGGCCAACTTGGCGCGCGGTCCGCTAGCGCCGGGTTCCACGATGGAAAGATCGCGGACCCTGATTCCCTGGCCCGCCACTAATTCGGCGGAACCGACGGTCGGCTTCAAGCCGGTGTAATGCTGGGCGAATAGGGCCTCGATGCGGTGGCGAATCTCTTCATCTACCCGACGGTAAAAGTATGGCACGGCAGCCACGGCGCCTATGGCACAAACGACCAATCCCCACTTGAAGAAGAACCAGCAGAAGTTGATCAATCGACCAACAATGAGAAGAAACCCTCCATGGTTTATGGTTTTCAGTTATCAGTTCACAGTTTATGCGATTATCTCAAAAATCGGCAATGAAATATACGTGAAAAGGGGCTGATGGTTTTTGTAGGCATTATAAAATAGGCGATATATGGTACTCTGGTAAGGCTTACAAGGTCAAGGCGCGTTTTTTCCCAAGAATCGGACAGAAAACATTTACATGGGTTATAGAATGGATATACTTTTCGACGGTGGTTTCAAGACAGCAATGCTGTCAAAAAGGCATTACCCCGGATTATTCATAGCCTAGAATTTTTAACGCAGATAGCGAAACACCAGCCCGAAGCGCAAGCGAGGGTAAACTGTTTGCCGTCCCTCGCTTGCGCTTCGGGCTAGTGTAAATTCATGAATAATCCAGGTTATAACACCTGGATAATAGGAGAAAAAACAATGTCGTCATTGCCGTCTTATGTGGCTTCTGCCCGAGGCGTGCCGCAGGCCAATCGGGCCGCATGGTATAAAAATACCGCCCCGACTTACGCGGGCATAATGCTATGGTTCGTGTTTTGGCACGAGGTTCCAATGGGCAGCGCGCTTAGCGCGGATAAACCTTACAGTTTATTCGCGGGCGGCACTTTGGCTTGCGGTTTGGGATATGCCTTTTTAGGATTGATTATTGCCGCCTTGATTTGCCATTTTTTATTTTATCTTGTTCCCGGATTGCTGGGCATGAAAACCGGTTTGCCGCTTTATATAGTGGGAACGTCGACCTACGGCGTGCAGGGCGGTTTTTTGATGCCGGGTTTTTTAATGGGCCTTCTGCAATTCGGCTGGCTTGCGGTAAACGCTTTCTTCGCCGGTATTTTGCTATGTGCGCCTTTCGGATACGGAGCCGGCACGCTTCCTCATGCCCTGGTAGCGACTGTTTGGTCGATTGCGGCGGCTTTTTTAGGGCTTAAAGGCATTAAATACGTGGCCAAAGTAGCCAGTTTTCTGCCCTTGATCCCTTTTGTCATCTTGATCGTTCTGGTCATCGACACCGTAGGCGGCATCGGTAAATTCGAACCTCAATCGCTCATCGATGCAAGTCTCAAAATATCCGTTGACGTCAAGAATGCGGCCGGAGAGACGGTTAAAATTTATCCCAAGGAAGCATTGCCGGCAACCGGAGTGATCGCTTTATTGTGCACTTATGTGGTGGGGTTTTTCGCCACGGCCGGGGCCGCCGGGTGCGATTTCGGCATGAATAATCGCAACGCCAAAGACGTGCAACTGGGCGGATTGGTGGGAATTGCCGGTGCGATCATCTATGCCGGCGGACTTTCGCTGTTGATCGTCTCTGGCGTTCACGCCCTGGGCCAGGGTGCCGATCCCGCGGCCCTGCAAACCACCGCCTTGATGTCGGGCATCGTGGGCCAAAAAATGGCCGCCGTATTTTGGTATCTCCTGGCAATCGCCGCTTTTCCATCTGCCTGCTTCTCGTCGTTCATAGCGGCCAACAGTTTTAAAACCACTTTGCCCAAGGTTAATCCGTTCGTATCCTGCGGCATAGGCACTATTGGGGCCATTTTCCTGGCGGTAACCGGCTGGGCCGGCAATGCCACCGACATGTTCAATTTTATTGGGGCATCCTTCGGCCCGGTGTGCGGAGCGATGGCGGCCGATTATCTGCTTTCCGGGCGGAAGTGGGCGGGGCCGAGGGCCGGATTCAATCCGGCGGGATGGATCTCCTGGATCGCGGGTTTTGCCGCGGGGGCGTTTGATCTTGTGGCAAACTGGGTTCCGGCAATGGCCGATTACCGCGGCATGGTTCCTGTCCCGCCCCTGACCGCGTTCATTGTGGGATTCATGCTTTATTACCTGCTCGGCAAGCTGGGCCTGGAAAGCAAAAAGCTGGAACTGCCCGGACAAGATTAGGCTTTAGGCTATAGAGTTTAGTCTTTACCCCGCATTTCTCACCAGTGTGTGCCACTGCTTGCTTGCAAGCAGTGCTGAATTGTTGACTTAAGTCCACACTGCTTGCAAGCAAGCAGTGGCACAGTGTTTTGGAACGTATCGTTCTGGTGAGAAATGCGGGTTAGGGTTATTGTCATCGCGGGCGAATCAATCCTTTCAATTGCGACATTCCGCAACACCGGTAAGGTTCTCGCGGACTCACAGCCGCAAGTTCGCCAGACTCGGCAGGAGCGTACCGCCTTACTGCGCAACAAGGCAAGTTGGCGTCAGTTCTTTGAACAAGCCGCTCGTTTACCCCGATATTTGATGTACGGGACGATTCGAGGGTCGGGAAGGAACGGCCCTGGGTGTCGTCCACACCTATACCGCGGGGTGCCCTGAAAGGAGGTCGGGGATTTTACA
>JBEKIK010000445.1:0-2778 GCA_050011795.1 Thermoguttaceae bacterium
ACCGTATATCGCGACAAAACAAAATCCCGCCACGGACAAACGGCCCAAATTGCCCAGGCCCATAAACACTCTTTATCCGCGGTGCCCAGTATTTCGCGAATGGTGAGCAACGGCCATTGTCGAGACTTAGAATTTCTAAAACTATCAATGGCAAGTTCGGGCATGGCCATCAGATTCTTTCCATGCCATCGCGGTGTTTGCGAGGCGGAGATAGGTCGGCTGGTCGGGTTGGTTGGGGGGCATTTTATGCGTGGATCGAACAATTATTCAAGATGAATTTACGCCGGCCCTTTAAATACACAACATCAAACAACACAAAGACTTAGAGCTTCAGATAAAATAAAAGTCTTTATCCGCGAAGTTTTTCAGCCCAGGATCGAGGACTTGCAATCCGATTGGGCGGGAAATATCGTTTATTTACAAATATGTCTACGGAACTCATACCGTGAGGTTGCCATGAACGCGCTCAATCGCTGCTTGGGATTGTTGTTTTTTTTCGCAACTCTGACGTTTTCGATGGGGATTACGCGCCTTATTGCCGCCGATACCGAGAACTCCGCTCCCGGCAAGGACGTGCCCGCAAGTAATGACGCGGCTATCGAGGCAAAGATAGATTCTCTATTGCGGACGATGACGCTAGACGAAAAAATCGGGCAGATGACGCAGGTGGACCTTAGCGCGCTTAAGGACAAGTCGGACATTCAAAAGTATTTCATCGGCTCGGTCCTGAGCGGCGGCGATTCCGATCCGCCCGACAACTCGCCGCAAACTTGGGCAAAGACTTACGATGAACTCCAAGCCTGGGCCTTGAAAACCCGACTGAAGATCCCCTTGATCTACGGCATCGACGCGGTCCACGGGCACAACAACGTCCTTGGCGCGGTGATCTTTCCCCACAACATCGGCCTGGGCGCGACCCGCAATCCGGAACTGGTCGAAAAAGCCGCCCGCATAACTGCGCTCGAAGTTTCGGGCACGGGCATCAATTGGACCTTCGCCCCCTGCATCGCGGTGGCCCGAAATATTCGCTGGGGCCGGACTTATGAAAGTTTCGGCGAAACTCCGGAACTGGCCGAATCTCTGGGAGCAGCGGCAGTGCAGGGATTTCAAGGCAAAAACCTCGCCGATCCCCATTCGATAGTCGCCTGCGCAAAACACTACATGGGCGACGGCGGCACTACAAACGGCAAGGACCAGGGCAACACCCAGTGCGATGAAGCCACGCTGCGGAAAATCCATTTGCCCGGCTACGTCGCCGCGGTCAAGGCCGGCGCGGGCACGATCATGGCCTCGTTCAGCAGTTGGAACGGCAAAAAAATGCACGGCAACAAGTACCTGCTCACCGACGTGCTGAAAAACGAACTCGGTTTCAAGGGCTTTTTAGTGTCCGACTGGGCCGGAATCGACCAACTTTCGCCCGACTTCAAAACCGCCATCGAACAATCCATAAACGCCGGAATGGACATGGCCATGGTCCCCAACGGGCCGGGCGGAAAAAACAATTACGTCGAATTCATCGGTCTGCTGAAGGAACTCGCGGCCGAGGACAAAGTGCCGCAGTCGCGCATCGACGACGCGGTGCGGCGAATCCTCCGCGTCAAGTTCAAAACCCGGCTGTTCGAACAACCTTTCACCGATCCATCGCTGACCGCATCAATCGGCTCGGCCGAGCACCGGCAAGCGGCGCGCGATTGCGTGCGCCAGTCGCTGGTATTATTGAAGAATGAAAACCACGTTCTGCCGCTGGCGAAAAATACCAAGCGCCTCCTCGTGGCCGGCAAGGCCGCCGACGACCTGGGCATGCAGTGCGGCGGATGGACCATCATGTGGCAGGGACGGACCGGCAAGGTGACCGGCGGCGGAACTACCATCCTGGCCGCCATCCGCCAGGCAATCGCGCCCGGGACCGAAGTAATCTTTTCGGCCGTCGGCGAAAACGCGCAAGGGACCGACGCCGCGATCGTGGTCGTCGGCGAATCGCCTTATGCCGAGGGCAACGGAGACCGAAAAGACCTGAGCTTGGCGAAAAAAGATATCGACCTGGTGAAAAAAGTAAAACAATCGGGCGTTCCCGTGATTACAATCTTGCTCTCCGGGCGGCCGATGATTCTCGGTCCGGTCTTGGACGACAGCGACGCTTTTATCGCGGCCTGG
This sequence comes from Thermoguttaceae bacterium, assembly GCA_050011795.1. Taxonomy (GTDB): domain Bacteria; phylum Planctomycetota; class Planctomycetia; order Pirellulales; family Thermoguttaceae; genus JBEKIK01. The sequence goes on from JBEKIK010000445.1 coordinate 2,155, forward strand.
CTGCCGGGCACCGAAGGCCAAGGCGTGGCCGACGTCCTTTTCGGCGATTATAAACCCACGGGCAAGCTGCCGCACACCTGGCCGAAAAGCATGGACCAGGTACCCCTGAACGTCGGCGATCCAGGCGCGGACAAGGCCCTGTTTCCTTACGGATTCGGTTTGACGTACTGATATTCAAATGCACTTCACTGGCTTCCCACGCCCTTAACGTTCGTGCGGATGCCGTAAAGTCCTTTTGAGGCCGTGATAAACAGCGTCTGCCGATCCTTGCCGCCGAAACACACGTTCGCCGTCGTCTGCTCGGGCACGTCGATGTGTTCGATTTGTTTGCCGGTTTTATCGAACACGGTAACGCCCTTCCCGGTCACGCCGGGGCCCCTTCCAGTCAGATAGACGTTTCCCTGGTTGTCGATGGTCATGCCGTCGGAGCCCAACTGGCAAAAGAGTTTTTTGTTCGTTAGTGAGCCGTCCTTCTGAATCTCGTACACATAGGTTTTGCCTGCCCCGATATCGGCGATGTAAAGGGTTTTGTCGTCCGGCGTGCCGATGATTCCGTTGGGCTTTTTCAGGTCGTCGGCCACGCGTAGTAGTTTTTTTCCGTCGGGTGAAAGAAAATAAGTGGCC
>JBEKIK010000446.1:0-2767 GCA_050011795.1 Thermoguttaceae bacterium
ACACTATCTTTGAGAACATCGAGTTCGTCGTGAAACACAATCTGCCCGTCGCGGAGGATGGCAACGCGGTCGGCCACGCGTTCCAGGTCGGTCGTGATGTGCGTGGAAAATAAAACCGTGCGATTTTCACTCTGAGCAATGTCTAGAATCGTGCGCAAAAAGTCACGCCGGGCAATCGGATCGAGCGAGGCCAACGGCTCGTCTAGCACGAGTAAGTCGGGTTCGTGGCCCAAGGCCAGGACAAGGGCAAGTTTCTGTATTTGTCCGGCCGAGAGCGGTCCTACGCGGTCTTTCGGCGGCAGTTCCCATTGGCTGACAAGGTGGTCGGATAAATCCCAATTCCATTTTGGATAAAAAGCGGCCGTGTATTGGATGATCTGGCTGACCCGCATCCACGAATAAAGGCTGATTTCCTGAGGCACATAGCCGAGCCGGGCCTTGCGCGCGGCCGAAAGGCTCCAGGAATCGTCGTTGAAAACCTGCAGGTTTCCGGCGTTAATTCGCAACAGGCCCAAAAGGCACTTGATCAGCGTCGATTTTCCCGCCGCATTTTTGCCTAAAAGTCCCACCACTGAACCGCGCGGAATTGTCAGATCGACTCCGCGGAGCACTTCTTTGTCTCCGAATCGCCTATACACTTGCTGTGCCGATATCACCGGTTCGTCTGTCATGGCGAATGTTCCTGTAAAACAGATTGAATGACGTGCATGATCTGCTCGTCGTTGAGTTGTAATTGTCTCGCGCGAATTACAGCCTGCTCGATCAACGGACGGAGTTCTTGCCGTCGATCGGCAATGCTCCCGCGTGCGGATATTGGCCGGACCCGCATTCCCGTGCCCCGCACCCGCTCGATCACCCCATCCGCTTCCAACCGGGCATAGGCCTTAGAAATCGTCATCATGTTCACCTCCAACTCGGCCGCTAATTGCCGCACGCTGGGCAGGAGTTCGCCCGGCGTCAAGCGGCCGCCGGCAATCATCGCGCAGACCTGGTCCATGATCTGCCGGTAAATCGGCAGGCCCGAGGAAGTGTGAACGGTAAATCGAAATGCTGCATCGTGCATAAGTGTATTATTATAGTAATGCACTTAGATGCGTCAAGCCGTTTTGTGCACGATTTTTTCCCAATCTTTTTAAAGAAAGCAAAAAAGAACTGCCAAACCAGGATTTTATCCATTTTTTGGCTAGATACTCAGCGAGTATTTGAATTTCCTCGCCCTGAATCCTGAACCCCGAATCCTTAAACGATATCCCCCAACAGGGCTGGATTGTTTAAGCTGGAAAGATTATCATGGATGTGAACTTAGGTTGTTACACTATCGTATAATTTGTAATGGATTAGTCATTCCGGCGGTCTTATCTGGACAAGACTCGACCGTGAATTGACGACAATACTAAACTCCCTATTATTGCGGGAAAGAGAACTCGGGCGAATCGGGCGATGGGTGTTCCACAGGTTGTTATCGTAGGCAGGCCGAACGTAGGCAAGTCGAGCATTTTCAATTGGCTTTCCGGGCGGCGGCTGGCCATTGTTGATCCGAGCGCCGGCGTTACCCGGGATCGCGTTACCCATCTAATCGAAATCCGCGGCCGGTTCGCCGAACTGGTCGACACCGGGGGCATGGGCATGGAGGATGCCGACAATCTGAACGATCTGGTGGAAGAGCAAATCCAAACCGCTGTCGAATCCGCAAGTATAATTCTTTTCGTGGTCGATACCCGGGAAGGGCTCGTTCCCTTGGATCATGAGGTGGCCAAGCGCCTGCGTTATGTTACCCCGCCGGTGATATTGGTGGCCAACAAAACCGATCACGAGGGAATCGAGACTCAGGCCGACGAGTTCTACCGTTTTGGCCGGAAAATGATCCGCGTTAGCGCAAGAGAGAACCGCGGCAAGGACGAATTGCTGGAAGAAATTTATCAGCGCCTGCCCGAGCCTTCGCCCGACAATGCCCCGCCCGAGGAAGCGGTTATGAAAGTGGCCATCGTGGGCCGGCGCAATACGGGCAAGAGCACGCTGGTGAATACCCTGGCCCAGGCCGAGCGGATGATCGTAAGCCGCGTGCCGGGCACGACGCGCGACAGCGTAGACGTGCGATTCGAGCTGGATGGAAAGGCTTTTATGGCCATCGATACGCCCGGTTTCCGCCGCAGCAAGAGCATCGGCAGCGACGTGGATTTTTACAGCACCCACCGGGCGCAGCGGAGTATCCGCCGCGCGGACGTATCGCTTTTGTTTTTCGATGCCTCGCAGCGGATCAGCAAAGTCGATAAGCAGCTTTGCGACTACATCGCCCAGCAGTACAAGCCTTGCATGTTCGTGGTCAACAAGTGGGACCTCATGGCCGGCGGCATGCCCACCGAAAAATGGGTAACCTACCTGCGCGACACCTTTCGCTCGATGTGGTACGTGCCGATTGCGTTTATCACCGGCCAGACGGGCAAGAACGTCAAGGCCTTGCTCAATCACGCCCAAATGCTGTTCAAGCAGTCGCGGAGCCGGGTGGGCACCTCGCATTTGAACAAACTCCTGCGCGGGGCATTGGAGCAGAATCCGCCGCCGGATCATCAAGGCCGGCGGGCGAAAATTTACTATGCCACCCAAGTGGCAACTCAGCCGCCCACCATCGTGCTTTTCTGCAACGCGCCGCGGGCACTTTCGGCACAGTATCAGCGATATTTATTGGGGGCCTTCCGGGAAAAACTGGAATTCGGCGAGGTCCCAGTCAAGCTTTATCTACGCACGCGCGAACACGGCGACCAACGCG
>JBEKIK010000447.1:0-2756 GCA_050011795.1 Thermoguttaceae bacterium
ATGTTCTTCAGTTGCCATGTGGGTTATATTTGTTCCCTAAGAGTCGTCCAACTCATAAAGCCTAATGCCAGCGAACAAAACACCATGGGAATGTCCATTAAAAATTTATTGGAACCGTTGAAAGGATATCCAATTGTAAAATCCAGCCCGAAAATAAGCAGAAATATACCGGCCACAACTAGTCCGAATATACACAAAGCTTTAGGCATCAAAGCGATCTCCAGCTCAAGCGATGCGACTTTTTATCTTGGATTTAATGTTTATACATCAAGCTCACAAACAATAGGCAATAACCGGCCGTTGGCACTATTAGGGGGATTTCGGCCCATGCCGGCCTTTGGCTATCGGCTTCTTGTTTCTAGTATAATTCGATTGACTTTTCTCCACCACTACCGTCTTGGCATCCGGCCTGCAAGGCGGCAGAATGGAATTGGGGCCAGGACCTATGGGCGAGGTTCGTTCGGGCGGGGAAATAGGAGGATGGATAATGACTACCGCTTCGGCAAGCCCGATAAATGATACCACGCAAGGCATTTCTTGGGAACATCTTCGCCGCCAAATGCCGGTGGCCAGACGCTGGGCCTATTTTGACCATGCGGCCGTTGCCCCCCTAACGGGTGTGGCGCAACAGGCCCTTGCCCATTTCAATGAAGATGCCGCCTTAAACGGTGCGGCCTTTTACCCGGCTTGGATGAAGCAAAAACAAGAACTCCGCCGCAGAGCCGCCGGCATGATCGGGGCCGATATCGACGAAATCGCCTTCGTAGGCAGCACCACCGCCGGGATCAACCTGGTTGCCGAAGGCTTCCCCTGGCAACCGGGCGACAACGTCGTTACCCGGGCCGACGAGTTTCCCTCGAATCAATATCCCTGGCTGCGCCTTGCCGATGTGGACGTGGAAACTCGCCGCATTCCCACCGAGGGCGGAAAACTCGACCTTGATCGACTGCTGGCGGCCTGCGACCAACGCACAAAAATTGTCACCATAAGCTGGGTTACCTATTCTTATGGTTGGCGCCACGATTTGGATCGCCTGGCCGAAGCCGTGCACCAGCGCGGGACGCTCTTGTTCGTCGATGCCATCCAGGGTTTGGGCGTATTTCCCCTGGACGTGAAAAATACTCCCATCGACTTCCTTGCCGCCGACGGGCATAAATGGATGCTCGGTCCTGAAGGGGCGGGCCTATTCTTCCTCCGCCGCGAACATTTGAATCTGCTCCGCCCGCTGGGCGTAGGCTGGAACAGCGTCAAGGCCGCGCACGATTTCAATCGCATCGAGTACGACCTGAAAGACACGGCCGAGCGATATGAAGGCGGGGCGCAAAACGTGGCCGGATTGATCGCCCTGGGCGCGAGCCTTGAATTGCTCATGCAATTTCCCGCCCATGCCAGGGCTGCCCGCGTCCTGCAAATAACCGACCTGGCCTGTCAACGATTGCGAGAACAAGGCGCGATTATCCTCAGCGATCGGACCCGTGATGAGAATAAAAGCGGCATTGTGCTGTTTGAACTGCCCGGCCGCGATCCGCAAGCCATCCGCCGCGCGTGCATGGAAAAAGGCGTGATCCTCAGTTGCCGCTCCGGCCACTTGCGGATCAGTCCTCATGCCTACAACGACGAATCCGACGTGGATCGGTTGATAAAAGCCATCGGATAAATTACAACTTAAACTTAAAACTGATAACCGAAGACTATTCACATGACCAATCAACCACTCAATATCGCCGTTTATCCCGGTTCTTTCGACCCCATCACGCTGGGACATTTGAATGTCATGGAACGGGCAAGCGGGCTGTTCGACCGTCTCATCGTGGGCGTGGGGATAAACATCGATAAGAATCCGCTTTTTTCGGCCGAGGAGCGGCAGGCCTTGATCCGCGAATCGACCGCCCACCTGAAAAATATCGAAATCCGCACGTTTTCCGGATTGGCCGTGGAATTCGTGAAAAGCTGCGGGGCAAGGATCATGGTCCGCGGCGTCCGCCCGATAAGCGATATTCAGGCCGAATTGACGATGATGATGGCCAACCGCCGCCTGGCCCCCGACATTGAAACCCTGTTCATGATAGCCGACGGCGAACTGGCCCACGTCTCCAGCTCCCTAATCAAGCAAATCGCCGCAGTCACCCCGGGTCACGAATTAGAACGCTTCTTGCCAAAAAACGTGGTAACCGCCCTGCGAAAAAAACTGGCAGAACAACAAAAAGCGTAGATGGTATGCGGTAAATCGTATGTGGTTGTTGGCAAGAATGAGAAAATTGTTTGCAATTTAGGGCCGTTTAGAGTTCGTCCGCCTTTTGCGGCTGGTCTGCCAATCCCGAAGGGATTAAATACGACAGCCCGGGGTTGCCGCGCAGCGGCTACCCCGGGATAACGGCCACATGCAACTGTTTCAACCCTGAAAGGGTTGCATAATACAATGCCGCTTATCTGAAACCCCATTGGGGTATTGTTTTTTCGTTCCCTTTTGCCCCAGGGTAGTCGCTGCACGACAACCCTGGGCTATCTTATTACAAGCCCTTCGGGCTATTCGAGGCGTCGTAACTCCCTAAGCGGCAAGGTTCCAAAAGGCAGACGGAATCTTCACGGCCCTTCAACCTGCCACCCAGCCAACACCCCATCGCCGTTCCGAGCCTAGTACCTAACCACAACTAATATTGTGGATATAATCGTTTCAGTTTTATCCTTGCTTTAGGAGTAGTGAATTGCCAATCCACTCCTTTGCCGGAGGAATTGCGGCGGCGTTGCCAGGCTTC
>JBEKIK010000448.1:0-3572 GCA_050011795.1 Thermoguttaceae bacterium
TGCCCGTCGGTGCGCGGCTCGGGCAATTGATAGGCTGTAGGGGGGAAGGAGGAAGGGGGGAGGGCGGAAGGCGGAACCCTGCAAGCCACAGCATTTGGAAGGGATGAAGGATGAGGGATGAAGGATGAAAAATTGACGATGGATATCGATTGAAACCGCTTGTGGTTTTGCGCTGCCCACTGTCCACTATCCACTGTCCACTGTCCACTGACCACTGTCCACTGCCCACCGCCCACTACTTTCCCGGATCCCAGGGCCAGTATTGCATTTTGGTGCGGCCGAGGCGGACTTCTAGTGCGCCGGTCATGGAGAAGTTCTGTTGGGCCTGGAAGATGCTGCCGCCGGCGAAGGCCATGTTTTCGGTGGCTTCGACGCGGAAGATGAGCCAATCGTTTAAGTGCATTTTCACGCCCAGGCCCACGGGCATGCCCAAGAGGATGCGGGCGTAGTTGGTGCCCATGCGATCGGTGAATTTGATGCGGTCGGTGCCCACGCCGAAGAGCAGGTACGGGCGGCAAGAGGCGTCGCCCCAGGGATAGTAGAGAAAGTCGATGTCGCAGATAAAATGATCGGCGTTGCGAGTGCCAACCAGGTAGGGGATGGGCAGGGTGCTTGTCGAGCCATGTTGATCTTCGATGGCGGCGTCGCTGTCGTAGATGGGGATATTGGCGGTTGCCAGGCGGAGTTCCATGCCATAATCGTCGTCCAGATCCCAACCGAATCGCATGCCGGCCAAGGTGCCGGTTTGCTGCCCGACCCAATCGTTTATCAACGGGCTGCCCACCATCGGACCGACAAAGACGCCGACGCTAAAGGGCCGATTGATCCAAGGCTCGTGATACACGGGCGAGCCCGGACTGGCGGCGAATATCCTGCCGGGCCAGGCGGCCGCACTGAGGGCAACATTCATCGCCGGGCAAGGACGATGGGGATGATTCGGCGGCCGGGGCGGGCGTGCCGGTCGCGGCCGCAGCGGACTCGGGCTGCTCGAATACCGTCTTGTGCGTGGGACTGGTTTGCTTAACATCTGATTCCGACCATACTACGGCCTCTTTTTTTGCTTTCGCGGCCAGGGAGGGAAATATTGTGGATTGGTTGGCGGTTTGGTCGGACGATTGGCCTTGGCCGCTAGCCGGCAAAGCGAACAAAGCGGAGAGCACAAGCCATGCGATAAGAAAACGCGAGCCTCGGGCAGTCATTGGTTATCAGTTTTCAGTAATCAGTTTTAAGTAACAAGTGTACAGTGGGCGGTGGACAGTGGGCGGTGCGAAAACAGGAGCGGTTTCAGATTACGGTTATGAAAAGTGAGCGCAGCAACACCGGACGGGACTTGCCCGGTATCGGAGGGTGGGATTATCCTGAGACGGTCAAAACCTGTCAATGCGGAAATACGGTACTTTTTGGCATCCACCCTGTTGGGGCCGCAGTTAAACTACCGCCCCAACATGTGTTAAGGAGTCATGCTAGCAGACCCTTAGGCGTGTAATTTAGTTGACTTTGATTCAAAGTCCCATTAATCTGTAAAGTGTGGAAGTGACTGAATAGTTTGGCGTGAACAGGGGGAAAAAGCGCATTATCTACGCATTTTGCTTTGTGTGGTGCTGTTTCTGCGTACCCGCTGATATGGGTAGAAACGAAAATCGGAGCTGTTCATGGTTGCGAAACGAAAAGGAACTTATGTTGATATCCTAGTCCGAAAGGGCGTTATCAGCTCTGATCAATTGGCGGAAGCCCAGCAGTTGTCCACCGAATCTGGTACTAAGCTGGCTGATGCTCTTATCCGGCTGGGCTACGCCAGCGGCGAGGACATTACCCGTGCGATGGCCGAGCAGCACGGTTTGGATTACGTCAATTTAAGCGAAGTGGTTATACCCCCGTCGGTGGTGGAATTGGTGCCGGAGTCGGTTGCCAGGGAAAACGCAGTAATTCCTCTTTCGGAGGGAGACGGCAAATTGACGGTAATCATTAGCGATCCCGACGATTACGAAACGATCGAGAAACTGCGATTTATTCTCAATCGTCCCATCGAAACGGCCTTGGCGCCCCGCGATGCCATTACTGAAGCGATCAACCGCCATTATGGGCAGACCGTGGGCGAGAGCGCGGACTCGATGCTACAAGAATTCACGGATACGGCGATTGATTTCACCGAGACCATGGAGGAGCATGGGACGCGGGATGAAGACGTGGACGAGACCAGCGCGCCGGTGGTCCGGTTGGTGCACATGATGATTACTGAGGCCGTGCAGTTGCGGGCATCGGACATTCATATCGAGCCGTTTGAGGATCGCATCCGCATACGGTACCGGATTGACGGCGTGTTGGTGGAGCGTGACAGCCCCCCCAGGAGGTTACTTGGGGCATTGCTATCCCGCGTTAAGATTCTTTCCAAGCTGGACATTGCCGAGCGGCGGCGAACCCAAGACGGCCGGATTAAGGTAAATGTAGGAGAAAAGGAGCTGGATTTGCGGGTTAGTGTGATACCCACCAATCACGGCCAGTCGGTAGTGATGCGGATATTGGATAAGGACAGTATTAAGGTGGGGCTACGGCAATTGGGGTTTGCTGACGACGATTTTCAAAAGGTCAGGGGCCTGATCCAGCGGCCGAACGGGATTCTCTTGGTAACCGGTCCGACGGGGTCCGGAAAGACGACGTCACTGTACGCAATTTTGAATGAATTAAATACACCGGATAAGAAGATTATAACGGCGGAAGACCCGGTGGAGTATTACTTAGCCGGTGTGAACCAGGTGGAAATCAAGCATGAGATTGGGTTGGATTTTGCGCGAGTGATCCGTGCGATGTTACGACAGGCGCCGAACATTATTTTGGTTGGCGAGATGCGAGATCTTGAGACGGCACAAATGGGTATTCAGGCATCTCTGACTGGACACTTGGTTTTCAGTACACTTCATACGAACGATGCGCCTAGTGCTATTACACGTCTAATCGATATGGGTGTACCCTCTTATCTGGTGGCTAGCTCGGTGGTTGCCATAATGGCTCAACGACTGGTTCGTGTTATATGCCAAAAATGTAAACAGTCCTTTTCCCCACCTCAAACCATGATCGAAGCGGCAGGCATTACCAAAGAAATGGCGGCAAATGCCAACTTTCTCAAAGGACGGGGTTGCGGACACTGCCAAGGGACCGGTTTTCGCGGTCGTTTAGGCATTTTTGAGCTAATGCTCATGTCGTCTAAAATACGTGAACTAACTTTTAACGCCGAGCCAACGGACGTAATCCGCCGAACCGCACTGACTGAGGGTATGAAAACACTGTATTGGGACGGCATTGATAAGGTATTGCGCGGCGTTACGACGCTGGAAGAGGTATTGTCAACGGCAAAACGAGTCGAGGGAGACTAGGGATTAGCAATGGAATTTCTTTGGCAATATCTACCGGCCTGCGAATAATTTCAATGCGGGAAAGGCCCGGCTAAGTTTCGCCATTGGCAGGCGAAAAGGGCTTAATCGAGACAGACCAATCGTAGATTGGCAATGTAAATACAGGCGGTTTTTTATAGCATTATCAATTTAGTGATAATTTTAGATATTTTTCAATTTTTT
>JBEKIK010000449.1:0-3797 GCA_050011795.1 Thermoguttaceae bacterium
ATTGGATTGATAGATTCATCGAGTTCGAAAGCGGGCGATACGCCAAGGCCGTCAAGTGCATTTCCTTGGCCGAGGAGCATTTACACGATCACTTCTCGTTTTATCCGATGATTCCCAACTCGCTGGTGATCGAAGGCATGGCCCAGACCGGCGGTCTGCTGGTCTCCGAACACAACCAGTTCAGCGAAAAAGTGGTCCTGGCCAAAATTCCCAAAGCCCGCTTTTATTGCGACGCGGTGCCCGGCGATACCCTGATATACACCACTACCATTGAATACATCAAGGACGAAGGGGCCATGGTTTCGGCCACCAGTTACAAGGGCGACATTCTGCACGCCGAAGCGGAAATCGTCTTTGCCCACCTTAACGACCCTCGCCTGGGAACACTATTCGAACCGGAAACCTTTCTCCGCATGATGCGGATGTTGGGCGCCTTCGACGTCGGGCACGCCGCCGACGGCAGCCGTTTAGTTCCCCCGCCCAGGCTTCTTAATGCCGTGAAATCGGCTCAAAACGACGGACAAGGGAAATAAGGATGAAGGATGAAGGATGAAGCATCAAATATTACTGAAATGAATAGACTAAACGATATGCCGAGTGCAATGAAGGATCACACATATGTCATTCTTCACAGGTAATCCGCCATTCATCCTTCATCCTTCATCCTTTTTGAGGACGCTGCATTATGCGACGACGTGTTGTGGTTACTGGAATCGGTTGCGTTACTCCCTTGGGCGCGGAGATTGAAACGGTCTGGCGGCGGCTATTGGCCGGCGAATCGGGCATAGACTACACCACGCTTTTCGACGCCAGCAATTTTCCCACCAAAATCTCCGCCGAAGTACGCAATTGGGATCTTTCCGACGTGGGCGAAAATCCGGAAGACTGGAAATATCAGGGCCGGCACACTCATTTCGCCGTCGGCGCGGCCAAAAAAGCCATGGCCGATTCAGCCTTGGACGTCTCGCGCCTTGATCCCATGCGATTCGGCGTGTACTTGGGCAGCGGCGAAGGTCAACAGGATTTCCACCGTTTTACCCAAATGATGGTGGCCGGCCTGTCGGGCGGCGGAGAGTTCGATCTGGTCCGCTTCACTCGCGCGGGCCTGGAAACCCTGCACCCCATCGCCGAACTGGAACAGGAACCCAACATGCCCGCCGGCCATTTGGCAAGCCTTTTCGGCGCTCAGGGACCAAACATCAATTGTCTGACGGCCTGTGCGGCCAGCAGCCAGGCGATCGGCGAAGCGGTGGAAATCATCCGCCGCGGCGAAGCCGACGTCATGCTCTCCGGCGGCACGCATACCATGATCCACCCCTTCGGCGTCACCGGATTTAATCTGCTTACTGCCTTAAGCACGCACAACGACGAGCCGGCCAAGGCCTCCCGGCCTTTCGACCGCAATCGAGACGGCTTTGTGCTGGGCGAAGGCGCCGGGATGGTGGTTTTGGAGTCCCTGGAAATGGCCCGTGCCCGCGGCGCGCACATTTACGGCGAGATCGTGGGCTACGGCTCAACGGCCGACGCCTTCCGCATTACCGACACCCACCCCGAAGGCCGCGGGGCCATCACCTGCATTAAATTGGCCTTGGCCGACGCCCGCTTGGACTCCGGCAAAATCGACTACATCAACGCCCACGGCACCAGCACCAGCGTGAACGATAAAGTCGAAACCCTGGCCATCAAGAAAGTTTTCGGCGACCGGGCCTACAAAATTCCCGTTTCCAGCACCAAGAGCATGATAGGCCACTTGATCGCCGCGGCCGGAGTCACGGAACTGATCTTCTGCATATTGGCCATCCGCGACAATGTCGTGCCGCCTACGACCAATTACGAAACGCCCGATCCTGACTGCGACCTGGATTATGTTCCCAACGTCGCCCGGCAGTTGCCCTGTAATGTCACGCTGACCAACAGCTTCGGTTTCGGAGGCCAGAACATCACGCTCATTGTCCGGCGTTTTACCGGTTGAATCGAAAGAGCAAAGGCATGAAAAGTCTCGGCCGACGGCAGGCCTTTACGATTGTCGAACTTCTTGTGGTCATGGCGATAATCGGAATGTTGATCGCCTTGCTCCTGCCGGCCGTGCAAGCAATCCGAGAGTCCGCTCGCAGATTCCAGTGCAAGAATAATCTTAAACAATTAGGCCTGGGCGTATTGCAGCACATCGACGTTTACCAACAGTATCCCACCGGCGGTTGGGGATGGTGGTGGGTCGGCGATCCCGATCGCGGCATCGGCAAACGACAAACCGGCGGATGGCTTTATAACGTCTTGCCTTACATAGAGGAGAAGAATCTATACCTCTTGCCGCAGGACGGCGATCCATTCACGATTACCGACAAGCAAAAGGCCGGCGCAAATGCCATGACTAAAACGACTTTGCCCATTGCAAACTGCCCCAGCCGAAGGCCTAGTATTCTTTTTGCCAAACCATTTTCCGGTACCTTCGTGGCCTACAACGCCGCCGAAAACGACCCTGACAATAACGTGTCGGCCCGGGGCGATTACGCCATTAATTGCGGCGATCAGAGTTTTGACGAATACTTTCCCGGCCCCGAAACTTTACGCGAAGGCGACACCCCCTCATTCTGGCAGGATATCCATAAAAAGATGAACATAGATATCAGTAAATGCAGCGGCATAAGCTTCGAGCGGAGTGAAATCGTTTCCGAACAGGTCCGCGACGGGACCACCTATACCATCATGCTAGGCGAAAAATATCTCAATCCCGACCACTATCTGTCCGGTCGATCAGTTACTCGATCGATCCGATCCTCTTTTCCAATCTCGGAAACAGGGCCGACGGCCAAACCATCGACGAGAGCGCTTTTTAAAGGATGAAGGCGGAAGGATGAAAAAAGTGAAACCGCTTGCGGTTTCACAATCTCCGCCCTCTGACAAACTGTACCGGCCGGATAAACTCACGCAATGTTAGCGGATGTACAACCGGCCCTCGCGCCGTTTCGGCGAAAAGCTTTCGTTTCTTGAATCTTTCTTTTGACTTCGGAAATCCATCGTGTATAAACAAAGTACAGGGACGTGACAACGCATTCTTATCGCCCCTTGCAAGGCGATACGTTGTTATTCGTCCGGGATTTTCCAAAAGTCTCTAGCATGATCCGCTCCATTGGACCAGTGCGCGCCGTCTGCAATTATGCGCGTGGCATACACCTGCCGCGATCCGGCCCCATGTCCGGGGCACTCGGAAAACAACTGAGTGCCCTAAAGCGCCGCTGGCGTTTGAAGTTCCAATTGCAGGATCTTCAGGCCGGTCTGGCCGATTATCAGGCCATGCCGCCCTATCCGCCTCGGCCCAGACCGCCTTCGTAAAAAAAACTTGTAAAGCCGCGACTGGCACCGATGCACAGCATTGGTCGGTCGCGCTGAAATTGCGGCTAAAAGTCACTCTAGGATAAGGTCTAAAAGTCATTGTCTTTGCAAAAGGAGGTATTTCCATCGAACCTATCAAGACCCGACATCCATTCTTTTCCCGGCATGTGATTCGCCTTTGCCGGGAGCGGCTCGGTCCTGAAGACCGGGTGTTTTGTCGAGTCACTTGATAGATAAACGGTATCGACGGCATTACGCCACGCCCGCGGCACGTTTGCCGCATTCACCCTGTAGAGAGGATCAAGGCCTCGAAAGAACTTGGTAACTTCGTTTCATTCTCCCAGCGGCGCGTCAGCCGTACTCGGACGATGAGCAATACAATGGGCCGAGTGGTTGGTTCCACGGCCCCGATAGCGTGCTAGTACACGCCGCTCGTCCGTACGCCTGACGCGCTCGCGTTTTCT
>JBEKIK010000450.1:0-4648 GCA_050011795.1 Thermoguttaceae bacterium
TATCTCCTCGGCCGCCGTTACGGCGGATGCGGTGATCGTCGGCTCGCGCGACAAGATCGTCCGCGCACTGGACCCTAAAACCGGCCGGCCCTTGTGGACCTTCACTACCAAGGGCCGCGTTGATAGTTCGCCGGTCATTGTCGGACGGCGGGTTTTCGTGGGTTCAGCCGACGGCCGCCTTTACGCCCTGGATATCAAAACCGGCCGAAAACTCTGGGACTATCAAGCCGGCGGCGCCATTCTCGCCTCTCCCTCCGTCGCCGCCAAGCGCTTGGTTATCGGCACCACCCAAGGCGACCTGCTCTGCTTCGGTGCAAAATAGAGCGCAGGTCAATAATAAACATGTATCGGTCAAATTTTGGCATGGGTTTGTTGTAACACTAATCAGATAAGCTAATTGTGTCTTTTGGGCAAGACAATTTTAGCAATATGGGGGTAGACTCAGATTTCTAAATACTGCTACAATCAAAATTATTCAGTATTTAGGTATGCCCTTATTTTATTATCCACAAGGAAAAAAAGGGTAAGGATGATAGACAATACCCCCGCTGGCGTTTTCCGCCCAAAACGCGCCTTTACACTGGTTGAGTTGCTCGTGGTTATCGCCATTATAGGCATTTTAATTGCGCTTTTATTGCCCGCCATCCAGGCCGCCCGGGAAGCCGCCAGACGGCTGGAATGTAGAAATCATCTCAAGCAACTTGCGATGGGCTGCATAAGCCATGAGAACGTACAGAAATTTTACCCTACGGGAGGCTGGGATTGGCATTGGAATGCTGATCCCAATTGCGGTTATAACCACAGGCAACCGGGCAACTGGATGTTCAATATCCTGCCCTGGATAGAACAAAAAGGGTTACACGACGCCGCGATCGGTGTAACAGGCACTGCAAAGATGCATATATTGACCCTTGGGACCCAAACTGTGTTACCGGAATTTTATTGTCCGACTCGCCGCCCTGTAATCCTTTATCCTGAGGTAACTGGTCGCACACTTCCAAGTAATATGAATGCATTTACAGTCTCGTCACGTACGGACTATGCCGCTAATGCAGGAACTCTTAATGCAAATCCGAATCCATCTGTTCCTCCTCCTTCTTCCGATGCGGCTACAGTCAACACTGCCACATTCAGTTGGCCGGATGTGAATAATCCCGTGTACGATTCATCACATAAGCCTACTAATGCGAATTATATGAACGGGATCTGTTTTTATACCAGTACGGTAAAGATCAAAGATATCCACGACGGAACAGCCCATACCTACTTGATCGGCGAAAAGTATATGTGTCCAGACCACTATATGGACGGTATCGGGTATGACGATGACTCGCCAATTTTTGGAGGGTATGACTGGGATTTTTATAGATGGGGAGTCAACCCTCCTGTACGAGATCAGAGAGGCTATTTTCCTTATTATGATATTTTTGGCAGCGCACACCCCAGTACGTTTAACATGGCCTTTTGCGACGGCACGGTGCGGAGCATCAGTTACGATATCTCCCAGTTAACCCACCAATATCTTTGCGACCGCGATGACGGACACGCAACCGATGCCTCCAATTACTAATCATTATTACCTTGGCAGACTAACTCAGATATATGTCCACCACCTGCTAATCCCCTATTCCCTGCTATCCTCCGACGAACACGGGATGCGACACCTTGATGCCGCGAACGAGCATTTCAAATTCTTCTGGATTCGGAGAGGTCGCGTGTCCGATCTCGCGGTCGATTAATCTTCGTTTGTACAGGGCATAAAGGCTTTCAGCAAAGCTTTGCATGCCGTCCTCGCAGGTGCGCACGACGTCGGTGAGCTTGGAATCGTGGTTTTCGGCGATGAGTTTGCGGACAATGGGAGTGGAGATGAGGACTTCCACGGCCGGCACGCGCCTCACGCTGTGGGCCGTTGATTTTATAAGTTTCTGACAAATGATTGCGCGAAGATTATAGACCAGCGACTGGCGGACTATGGGCCGTTCATCCTCGGGAAACAAGTCGGCCGCTTGCATCGCCGCCCTAAAGGTCTCCGCGTCGCGCATTTCGCCGACTAGTATCACGTCCGGATCTTCGCGGACAAAGGCCCTTAGCGCGGTGGCGAAATCCTTGACGTTGGTGCCGATCTCGCGCTGGTTAATCAGGCATTTCTTGTCGGTGTGAAGGAATTCTATGGGATCTTCGATGGTGATTATGTGCGCCTGGCGAGTTAAATTAATGTGCTCCAACATGGCGGCGATAGTGGTGCTCTTGCCGCTGCCGGTAGTTCCCGAAACCAAGACCAGGCCGTCGTTGAAATCGGCGATTTTGGCCACGATGGGCGGCAGATGCAACTCCTCGAAGGATGGAATGCGGCGCGGCACAATGCGTGCGGACACCGAAATGCCCGACTCTTGCTTATAGACGTTGATGCGGAATCTTTCTCCGCTATCGAGTTCGTAGGCGAAGTCCACGGACCCGTTGGCGATTATTTTATGCCGCTCCTCGGCGCTGAGAAAATTAAATACTCGGGCATCGAACTCTTCGGCGGGCATCGGCCGGCGCTCGACGATGCGAAGAGTTCCGCCGATCCGCATTCGCATCCGCTGCCCCGATTTCAAATGAATATCCGAGGCATTCAGCCTGACGGCGGCGCGAAGAAATGCCTCCGCCTCGGCCGATCCCCGATGAGGGCGTATAATCTCAAACGTAGTTGATGGCCGTTGCGTGTCGGCTTGGATGGGATCCGCCGATTGATTCTTTTTTCCGCCATTATCCATGCGCCCATTCCTCGACTTGATACCGCACTTGTCTTTTCTCAATTGTACTATAACGATTGCCGCCTGTCTAATGGACAACCAGCGAGTAAATAGGGAAAATGCGGAACTAAGAATGCGGAATTAAGGAATCACCCGGGAAGGCACGTGCCGGTCAGTAATATCTAACTTGGTCTGCGGCGGCGCCAAAACCACCGGTGTGTTCACCGGGGGCTAATTACTACTCCCTAATCCCTAGCCCCTAATCTCTAATTTCAATACCGTCCGCGGTAGGTTCTGGCGTCTTGATCGGCCGTATGCGGGCCGCGTTGGGGATCGGGCAACTGGCCTTTACATTCGATGAAAACCAGCAGATCGGCCCTGGCCGGAGTCGTGCCGATAAGCGGAACGCCGGGCACCAGCGGCCTGCCGTCCACCGGCACCGGCAGGGCCACCATGCCCATGCCGATCAAGAGTACGTGTTCGACCGGCCAGCGAAAGCGTTCGTGGAAGCGGTAATGGGTCATCTGCGGCTCTTCAATTTGGATCCGCTGCCTGGATGTGGCCTGGGCCGGCACGTCGAGCAAAATGGGAATCATCTTTTCCACCTGATCGATGTCGCACTTGACCGTGGCGTCGATCATTCGCCGATCGCCGGACAACAGCGGGCTGAAATCGATGTTGAATCCCTCCTCGACCTGGCCACTCTGCAATTCGGCCCCGGTGGGCAGGTCGGATCGGAGAATGACATCGCGCGAATACTGCCGTCCGCGCATGGCCGAGACCACCGTCGATTGGCCGTTGTTGACCATCAAATACGGCGAACTGTGTTCGCGGTAGTCGCTGCGGCGGCGCAACTCGGCCAACATAACAGCGGCGTCTTCCTTGGCCAATAGCCAGGCGCACACGCCCGGGGTTTGCACGGGCACGGGCCGCAACAACGGTTGGGCCTTGGTCCGCCAGTTGGGGCTATCCATGGTTATCACGCGCAGGGCAAAGGTTTGCGTGGCTGCCGCGGTGCTCGTGAAACGATCCACAAGATCGGCCACGACGGCCTGCATCTCCGGAGTGTGATACACCCGCAACGTGCGATTGTTCGCGCTTAAAACTCCCAAAGGCTCGGAGTGCCATGCCTCGTAACCGGTCTCGCGCAGGATCCAATCGATAATCGCCTGCTCGGGCTTTCTGGTACTCGTTACCCGCGAGGTGTAGGCGCTTATATCGTATTCTTTCCAGACTTGTCCGCCGTCGTTGGGCAATGAGGCGGGGCCGCCGCTTGTGAATTTCGTAGTGGGCCTGGATGCGACTTTGTTCACGGATGATGATGCGTCTGAACGAGCGGCGTCCGAACCTGCCGAGCCTTGAGCAGTTCCGTATCGATCGTATCGTTCGGCTTGCGGACCGGTGGATTGCATGGGCATTTCCCCGGTCTGTTGCCGAGAGGAATTCGCCCGGGTTTCGTTGTCGCCGACTGGATACTGCCCCCAAGCCTGACACGCCGCAGCCGCCATCAAAAGCGCGGAAAATATATAGTATTTTGCCATGCTTCAGCCTCCTTGCCGAAGTACTATGGATCGAGAATATAGAGAAACCGGGTGGGCAGTATAAGTTTGCTTGGCTAATGAGGCAAGAGCGATATGGTCAAAATATAATAATAGGGATTAGAGATTAGGGGCTAGTGCAGCGTCACAGCATGATTTTGGGATTGCTAATATGGAAACGCCTGCAATTATGCGACGCATTTTGAAACAATAATCCCAATTTTATGGGTTGACAATGCACTAGGGATTAGGGACTAGTGCTGCGTCACAGCTTTAATTTGGGATACACTGATTTTAGTTTGCAGCGGGCATCATCGATTTTCATTTGCCAATCGACGCCTCGCTGAGTTTTATTGACCTCGTCCGACCACGCAC
>JBEKIK010000451.1:0-2720 GCA_050011795.1 Thermoguttaceae bacterium
CGCCCAGAACGGCGCCGTGAAACAGGCCATTGCCCAGTACTTTCAAAATCCGGGGAGCAACTCGCTGAAGAGCACGGGCGGACCGCCGCTGTTGCCGTCGATCAAGTCCGGCCAGGTTCCCGGCCCTTCGATCGTCCCGGGCACCAAGCCCGGCAACGCCGTCGGAGTCGACCGTTTGCGAAGCAACCAATCTTTAACCCTCGGCACGGGCGAGAAGAAACCCAGTCTGTTCGTCCTGCACGACGGCAATCATCGCTGCATGGGAACCATGATCCTGTTTACCGAGGATTCGGCGGACTTGGACGAAACGGCCAAAGAGCGATTGATGCTGATAGCGACTGAACTTCACGGCAAATCGCAGAAGATCGAGATTCGCGGCCACGCCACGAGAAATCCCGGATCGGAAGAACGTCCCGCGAAAGACCCTTGGCAATTATCCTACGACCGCTGCCAGACGGTGATGAAATTCCTTGTGCGGCACGGGATCGACGCGGAGCGATTACGGCTCAGCCAGGGAGGCGCATACGAGCCTTACTCTCTGGAAACGACCCCTTCCCTGCACTCCTACAACTCCCGCGTGGAGATCTATATATTGGACGAGTATGCCGAGAACTTCATGGGGTCTCCGGAAGAACGCGCCAACCGCTTTATCACTCCGTAAACGATAACTCGCGGCATTTTTCGCTCGATTTCAGCGAGACAGTTGTCAGACAATGGAAGGTCTGATAAATTAGTGTCGTTTTCAAGCAAGACCTCTTATCCCATACCGTAAAGCGAGCCAGACATGACCGACATCTTCATTACCGAAAACTTTTTATTGCAAAGCGACCGGGCAGTCGAGTTGTATCATCGTTTCGCCGAGAGAATGCCGATTATCGACTATCATTGCCATTTGCCGGCGCGGGAAATCGCCGAAAACCGCGGTTTCGACAACCTCGCACAAATCTGGCTGGCCGGCGATCACTACAAATGGCGGGCCATGCGAACGGCCGGCGTTCCGGAACGCTTCATTACCGGCAACGCCTCGGATCGGGAAAAATTCCAAAAATGGGCCGAAACCGTGCCGCAAACCCTGCGAAATCCGCTCTATCATTGGACGCATCTGGAACTGAAACGGCCCTTCGGCATAAGCGACCGGCTTTTGAATCCTCAAACCGCCGAAAGCATTTGGAACGAATGCAACGCCATGTTGGCCCGGCCGGAATTTTCCTGCCGGGGCATCATGCGTCGGATGAACGTGGTACTGTCCTGCTCCACGGACGATCCCACGGACAGCCTGGAGTATCATGCCGCAATCGCCGCCGACGCCTCGTTTCCGGTCAAGGTTTTGCCCGCCTTTCGGCCCGATAAGGCCATGGCCGTGGAAAATCCGGCGGCCTTCAACTCCTGGGTGGAAAGGTTGGCCGCGGCAAGCGGCATGGAAATAAACGACGACTTCGCCCGATTCATGGAAGCCTTACGCAGCCGCCACGACTTTTTCCACCGTCTGGGCTGCCGGCTTTCGGATCACGGCCTGGAAACGTTCAACGCGGAGGATTACACGGCTTCGGATATAAAAGCCATTTTCCGCCGCGTTCGCTGCGGCGGCGGTCTATCAGAAGATAAAATACTAAAATTCCGTTCGGCCATGCTTTATGAATTCGCCGTAATGGATCAGGAAAAGGGCTGGACCCAGCAATACCACTACGGCGCGCTGAGGAACAACAACACGCGGATGTTCCAAGCGCTCGGGCCGGATACGGGTTTCGATTCCATCGGAGATTTCGACGTCGCCCGGCCGATGGTTAAATTCTTCGACCGCCTGGACCGCGACAACCACCTGGCCAAAACCATCCTCTATAACCTCAATCCCGCGGACAACGAAATCGTCGCCACGATGATCGGCAACTACCAGGACGGCAGCCTGCCCGGCAAAATGCAGTTCGGCAGCGCATGGTGGTTCCTGGATCAAAAAGACGGCATGGAAAAACAAATCGGCGCCCTGTCGAACCTGGGGCTGCTGAGCCGGTTCGTGGGCATGATAACCGACAGCCGCTCGTTTCTGTCCTATACCCGGCACGAATACTTCCGCCGCATCCTCTGCAACCTGCTGGGCCGGGAAATGAAAGACGGCCTGCTGCCCGACGACATGGATATGATCGGCTCGATGGTGCAGGATATCTGCTACCGCAATGCGGCCCGGTATTTCGGATTTGATATACCTGTGTAGAGGGGTATCAATCAAAGGTTATCCTGTAAATTCGTCAGATTTCAAAATATTCGCGTGAACCTTTTTCTATTTCGCGTGACTTTTTTATATCTTCTGTCTGGTCTTGGGTAAAAAGTACCCAATATTAGCGACATGATATTAAGTTGAGTTAATTGGTCAACATCAAGGAAAAATAACCGCTAAAATACAAGAGCGAATAGACAAATTCAACTTTTATACGTATACTAACACAAAGGTAACGCGGCTTGCATTTCGATATATGAAAAGCGGCTGCAGGTAGTTTTTTTTTCTGTCCACTATTAAGGCGCACAGCGCAACGATCTGAAAGGGATCAAAAATGAATCGCTACATTTCCGCCATTATCCGCAAGTTCTCTATTCTGCTTGGTATCAATTGCCGGGAGAATTGCGTTAGTGGTTTGGCGATTCAGGATTCCGGTCTTAGTTCGCTGCTGCGCTCTCTGGGATTGCGTCACGGCGGCGGTAGTAGCATGGCCGGCTTACATGTGGCT
>JBEKIK010000452.1:0-3346 GCA_050011795.1 Thermoguttaceae bacterium
GCTGGCCGGTGGTAAGCGTGACAAACGTGTCCGGCCTGGCTTCGACGTATTCGATCAACTCGGCGTTGAGAATAAACGCCTCGCCCGAAAGCCGGGTCAGTTTGATCATTTCTTATCTCCTCATGATCCAAATGACATTCACTTAACCTTATCGCTGCAACTGCGGCAAGGTGTCGAGCATGGTTTGCACCGTACTCAATTCAATGGCGGTAATAATAGATTATCAATAGGGCTGCAACTGCAGCAAGGTGTCGAGCATGGTTTGCACCGTGGTGATCACTTTGGTATTGGCGCGGTACATTGCGGAAGCCAGGATCAGCTTGATCAGGTTGTTGCCGACGTCGGAGTTCGAGAGTTCCACTGCTCCGGACGTAACCGTGCCAATTCCGCTTTCGCCGGGATTTCCGTACATGGGCGATCCCGAGTTCACGCCGGCGGTGTACAGGTTGTCGCCGGTTTGCACCAAACCGTTGGGATTGTTGAAATCAGCCATGCGGATCTGCCCGAGAGTGCGTTGAGCGCTGTTGCTGAACACGCCGGTTATGAGGCCGTCGCTGCCGATGGTATAACTGGTCAGCGTGCCCGGCGCGCAGCCGTCCTGTTTCGAATAGGTTAAAGTGCTGGTAGTCGCCGCCAGGCCGGAAACATTACTGAAATCCAAGGTGATTTTCAACGGCTTTGCCGAAGCGACGTTATCGCGATTGATGGAAATAGTGTCCGGCGATACGGAAGTGACGTTGCCATTCGAGTCAAAAGTCGCTCTGTCCCACGCCGTCCTGGACCGTGGAAAAGGACAAGTCGACCGGAGTTTTCGCACTGCCGGAGGTGAGGGCGCTGATGCTAACGTCATTATCCACGCCGTTGTTGCCGACGACCGTGATTTTACCGCCGATTATTTGCGCCCCGGCCGTATATGGATTACTCGGGTCGGCCACGTTTTTTGAATTGGGGATGCCGCTGCCCGTTTGAATGCCCAGGGATTGATTGAAAAATGTCAGCAAATCGCCGACGGTCGAGGTGGAAGTAATGGTATAAGTATTGCTCAAGTCCTCGGAGCCTTTCCCTTCGGTGACATTGAGCGTGCCCGTGGTGAATACGTGTTTATAGCCGGAGGTTGAACTATCATATTTAACAACGTCGGTGAGCAGCGTCGAATCTGAAATTTCGGATCCGGTGCCAATCATGTTGATCGTGCTGTTTTGGCTGATGGTGCTGTCGGGGGAATTATCGGTGTAGGTAGTATCGCCGGAACTGAACAAATCCGAACCCACTTTGTAGTAAGTATTTTTATCGGCATTAGTATTTCGATAGATGACCCACGAATCCCAATCGCCCGAGGCGGTGTCAGCGGCGGGCAGAGTGATCTTGATGCTGTTGTCCGATGCCGCGATGGACGTCGACCCGCTGCCATCGGTGATTGCGACGGGATTGGAAGTCGCGTGGGTCGCGGAATTGTAATAGGCGATGTAGTAACCGTACGTGCCCGTCAGCACACCTGTGCCGGAGGCCGCGGCGGTAGTAGCGCCCGGATAAGTTTTAGTGCCGTCGCCGAGTGTATCGGTTTCAAGGACCGACGCCGTGTCGGCGATATCGCCGGTGGGCGAGAGCGTGCCCGTCAAAGTGACATTCTGCGTCGCCTGGGCCACCATCTTTGTTCCCAAGGGGATGGTAAGCGGCTCCAACGAGGTCGTCTGGATATTGAAGTCGCTGTCGACGGTGTATCCCAACACTTGATTGCCGCTGGCCGTGACCAATTGGTTGTTGGCATTCAAGGTGAATTCGCCGTCGCGGGTATAGGCATAACTGCCGTCGCTCTGCTGAATTATGAAAAAACCGTTGCCTTGAATGGCCATGTCCGTGGTGGTGGAGGTGTTCGACACCGTGCCTTCAGTGAAGTTGGCCGTGACGGCGGCGACCATGGTGCCCAACCCTACTTGGACCGGGTTGGTGCCCCCGTTTGAAGTCGTGGGACTGGAACCGGTACTATATGTTTGCGAGAATTGGGTGGCGAAGGAGACGGACGACTCCTTGAAACCAACCGTGCTCGAGTTGGCCAGGTTGTTGCCCACCACGTCGATCATCGTCTCCGATCCGGTCAGGCCGGTCAACGCCGTGCTTAGGGCTGATGCAAGACCCATTGTTTATCTCCTTAATTTTGAATTTAATTTTCGATGTCTATTTGGCGGCCTGGATTTCAGTAATATTGGCCAGACTGACGCTTTGATCGCCGACGCACGCATAAACCGTGTCATTGCTGACCTTGACTGAATCCACGGCGCCGGTGACCGTATCGCCGCTGTCGTTTTTGCCCGTTATCGTGCTATTCAGCAGCGAGCTTCCCGTATATAACTGCTGTTGCAGCGTCAACGAAGAAAGGGTATTGCTAAGGTCGTCATTGGATTTGATGGCCTTGATTTGACTGACCTGGGTGAGAATATCGTTGGTATCGGTCGGATCGAGGGGATCCTGGTTTTGCAATTCAGTCAATAAGAGCTTGAGAAAATCGTTGGTGTCAAGGTTGAGAGAATTGCTGGCGCTGCTCGAGGAAGTGGAGGTCGAAGCGCCGGAAAGGGAGGATAAGATCGAGGCAGTGCTCATGTGCGTGATTCCTTGAATGGTTAAGGTGTTTATGTGATTGTTTTTGGGGAAGCGTATTTTCATACAACGACGTTTAATTGGCCGCTGTGATCGGCGACAAATGCGGTTCCCGCGGTTGTTGTCTCCGCCGCGGCGCCGTTTTCCTTGGTTTGAGGTTGCGAAGGGCGATAACCGCCGCCGCCCGATCCGGTTTCAGCCTGATCGGTCGTTTGTTGGGGCATGCCGCCGGAGGACGGATCGCGCAAATCCACGTCGAATTTCTGAATTTTGATGTTCTGCTGGGCAAGCCGGTCGCGCAGGGCGGGCAGATTTTCCAAGAGCAAGTTCTTCGCTTCCTTGGTTTCCGCTTCGAGGCGGGCCTTCATCACGCCTTTGCTCACGGTTATTTCCATGCGCACCGAACCGAGTTCCGGCGGACTTAGTTTCAGCCGCAAGGTCCCCCCCTTATCGCTCATGGCCGCGAAAGCCTGCTCGACCCTTTGCACGAATCGCGTGCTATCCACTTGCGATCCGGTTTCGTCGCCGTCGCCCTGCGAGGCAGCCGCCGTTGTTTTGGCCGCCGACTGCTCGAGAGGCGGCAACGCGTTTATGGAATTGGCGGATTTGTCGTTTGAAGCCGCTTTGGCCGTAAGCGCATCGATTTTGGCTTCCGCCGACGTGGTCGGCGTTGGGGCCGCATTTACCGCCGCCTGCAAAGCCGCGGTGCTGACGGCCGCGGCCCCCGCGGACGCATTTTGGGAAACGACCG
>JBEKIK010000453.1:0-2710 GCA_050011795.1 Thermoguttaceae bacterium
TCACTTCAACACCGCGGTTGATCGGGCCGGGCGCTAGGATCAGGATATCGGCTTTCGCCTTGGCCAATCGCTCCCGATTCATTGCATACAGGTGGGCGTATTCGCGGACCGAGGGAAACGGCCTGGTATATTGCCGCTCGAATTGAATCCTTAGCAGGTTCAACACGTCCACGCGGGGAAGGATGGCGTCCAGGCTATAGGAATACTCCACGCCCAATTCGGCCCAGCGCGGCGAGACCAACGTGGACGGTCCGCACACGATCACGTGGGCCCCCAGTTTTTTTAGTCCCCAGATATTCGATCTGGCCGTGCGGCTGTGGGCGATATCGCCTACCAAGGCCACGGTCAGGCCTTCAATCCTTCCCCGGCGCTGGCGGATGGTCATTATATCCAACAGACCTTGGGTGGGATGTTCGTGGGCCCCGTCGCCGGCGTTTATTACAGCACAGCGAAGATTTTGGGCCAACAACTGGGGGGTGCCGGGCGTCCGGTGGCGGACAATCACTGCATCCACGCCCATGGCCTCGATGTTTTTCGCCGTGTCGATAAAGGTCTCGCCTTTTGAAAGACTGCTAGTCGAAGCGGAAAAATCCACGGTATCCGCACCAAGTCGCCTGGCAGCCAGCGAGAAACTAGTCCGCGTGCGCGTGGAATTCTCGAAAAACAAGGTCACGCACGTTTTCCCGGTTAGCAAGGGGAGGTGTTTTTGCTCTTGCCCCAAAAGCTGCTTGAAAACCGCCGCCTTATCCAAAACAATTAAAATTTCCTCGGCCGAAAGCTCCTCCAGCCCAAGCAAATGCCGCCGCGTCCACCAGCTCGGGATCGGCCCAAGTTCGATTGTCTCGGTTCCCATGAGTACCAGCCCATTTCTGAAAAATGACGTTCCCGCTGATTCTACCAAGCACTGGAAATGCTGCAAGCAGGCAGGCTGTGGTATAATCAAAAGCTCATAAAGCCGCGACCGTTGGTCGCGCGCGGGATTATAAAACCGCTTGTGGTTTCGCAAACACAATTCATGACTGCCAAACCCCCTGAATCCGTGAAAATCTTGCTCTTGGCCGAAACGGCGGAAAACGCCCGGCTCTGGACGGAAATGCTCGATCCGATATCCGCTTGTATTTGGCTCGATTCCGCCTCCATCCCGCAAGGTGAGCAGCCCGAAGTAGTAATCACCGATGGAACCCCCATTATCGAGGGGGACTACGGCATGATCCGCATCGGCAGCGACGCCCCGGCCGA
Organism: Thermoguttaceae bacterium; assembly: GCA_050011795.1. Lineage (GTDB taxonomy): Bacteria > Planctomycetota > Planctomycetia > Pirellulales > Thermoguttaceae > JBEKIK01. Next base: position 1,240 of record JBEKIK010000453.1, read on the forward strand.
CGTAAATTTACCCGACCGGCCGAGTCCCCGGGAGTTGCAATTGGCCTGCCGTCTATTGGCTGAAATCGTGCGCCTGCGTCACCGGGAACTGTCCTTTACCGAACTTCAACATCGCTTGTATACCGAGGCCTTTACCGATCCTTTGACCGGACTGCCAAATCGCCGGGCTTGGGATCAAACGCTTCGCGAGCGACTCGGCGCGGCAACCGATTCCCGCTGCCTTTGCCTGGCGATTTTCGACCTGGATCATTTCAAGCAAGTAAACGACGCCTTTGGCCATGCGGCCGGCGACGAAGTCTTAAAATCCGTAGCCTCGGCTATATGCGCGAGCCTGCGTCAAGGCGACTTTGTGGCCCGAATCGGCGGCGACGAATTCGGACTGCTGATTTGGGTCTCCGATCCCGGCATTGCCCCGGCCGTGGTCGAACGCGTCCGCACCGCATTGCCCGACCGATTAACCGCATCAAGGGTCAACCGGGTAACGGCCAGCGCCGGTCTTGCCGGCGCCAGTTCCTCAACTCCCACCACCAGTCCCAGCACGCTTTTCGCCCAAGCCGACGAAGCCCTCCGCCGTGCAAAACAGGAAGGCCGAAATCGGACGATAGTGGTAAGTGGTTAGTGGTTAGGGGATTATATAACGTAAGGGGTGGGCAGTTTACTGCCCACTTGACGAGATGATTGGTGCAAAACCGCAAGCGGTTTTTTTCATCCTTCATCCTTCCGCCTTCAACCTTCCGAACTTACTCGCCAGCGGGCGTTGAACAATTCCACGATCGACAACAACATCCCCAAGTTCAACACCCCGTAAAGTGCCAGGTATCCGAAAAATACCGTCCAATTGGCCAAGACGGTCGTTTCCGAGAAGTGCAATGGCAAACTGAACGCCGCGGCAAAGGGGCTGGAAAAGGTGAGTTTGCCTACCCACAGCGTGAAGGCGGATTCAGGATATTTCAGCCGTGCAAAGCCTTCCACGGCCAAGGGCGCGGCATACAACAATATAATCAGAATATAAGCCGTCATCATTGCCGTTGTGGTCTTGCGCATCAGCACAGAGCAGAACATGGCTAAAGTAGTGGTCGTCAGGCAACTCATAATCACCACGACCACGTAGCCCAGCATGGAAAACGTGCTGCGCCAATAGGTCCCAGGCGGCAAGACCCATGCCAACAACAGCGGCCAGGCCACAAAGGCCGTCAGCACCGCCGAGACCCTCAGGCTGGATAACATCTTACCCCAAAGAATTTCCCAGGGCGAAAGCGTGGTCGTAAGCAGCAGTTCCATTGTCTGCCGTTCGCGTTCGCTGGTGATGCTGCCCGCCGCAAACACCGGCCCGACCAACACATTGAACAACAGAACGTAACAAGCGTACCAGGGGATCCACTCCGGCTTGATAAAACAGCACGCGGCCATCAGCGGCAGGGCCAGGAACATGCTCAATTGGATCACCAGCCGCAACATCAGCGTGCCTTGG
>JBEKIK010000454.1:0-2705 GCA_050011795.1 Thermoguttaceae bacterium
AAGTCGAAGGCTACATGCTCCGCCACAAGGTCAAGCCCGGGATCACAGGTCTTGCGCAGGTCAACGGCTGGCGCGGTGAAACCGATACGCCCGAGAAAATGGAAAAACGCATCGAATTCGATCTCCAATACATCCGCCAGTGGTCGCTGTGGCTGGATATCAAGATATTGCTGCGGACCGTGTGGGTGGTGATTTTGGGGCAAAATGCGTATTGAACTACGCGATATAGGGATTGGGGATTAGGGATTGGGGATTAGAGGGGTGGGCAATTTATTGCCCACTGATATGTTTAGCCCCGGCACTTGTGCCGGGAGGATGTGTCACTTAACCGATGACCACGTTGCCGAAAGACAATTCGCCGCCCGAGTTGATTCCGGTATTGACGCAGCCGACGACGGTCAAGCCCGGCGCTGAGGATAGGACGTTGCGCGCCGCCGGCATTGCCCGGGTGCTGCACATTATTAATGGGGAACACTATGCCGGGGCCGAACGGGTGCAAGATCTATTGGCCCAATGTCTGCCGCAATGCGGTTTTGAGATTGGATTCGTGTGTGTAAAGCCCAAGCGGTTCGCCGAATTGCGGCAGTCGCAAGACACTCCACTTTATGAACTGCCCATGCGGAATCGGCTGGATCCAAGCCCGGCCTGGAAGATCGCTCGAATTGTCCGCCGGGAAAAGTACGGCCTGATTCACAGCCATACTGTGCGCACGGCGCTAGTGGGCGGCCTGGCGGCAAGACTTGCCGGCGTGCCGATGGTCTATCACGTGCACAGCCCGATGTCGCGCAATACCGACCGGCCATGGCTGAATCGGATCAACGCGCTTGTCGAGCGGTTCAGTCTGCGGCGTGCAACGCGGCTGATTGCGGTTTCTGAAAGTCTTAAGCAGCACATGATCCGGCAGGGATTCGATGCTTCGCTGATCAGCGTTGTACACAACGGCGTACCTACGCTGTACGAAGTCCCATTCCGCGGACCGCCGCGCGGACAATGGACTTTGGGGACCGTGTCGTTGTTCCGCCCGCGAAAAGGGATCGAGGTATTACTCCGGGCGTTGGCGCTTATGCGCCGGCGCGGGTTGCCCGTGCGTCTGCGGGCCGTGGGCGAGTTCGAATCGGCCGAGTATGAGAGAGAAGTTCACGCCCTCGCGGCCGATTTGGGCTTGGAAGACCTCATCGCATGGCCGGGCTTTACCGGCGACGTTGCATCCGAACTGTTGACCATGGATCTGTTCGTTCTGCCCAGCCTGTTCGGCGAGGGACTGCCCATGGTGCTTTTAGAGGCCATGGCGGCCGGCGTGCCCGTAGTGGCAACCGACGTGGAAGGCGTGTGCGAGGCCGTCCGCCACGGCCAAGACGGCATAATCGTTCCGCCCGGCGATCATCAGGCTATTGACAAAGCCGTGGCCGACGTAATCCAAGGCTGTTACGATTGGTCGGTCATGCGTCAAAGCGCGATCGAGCGTCAAGCCCGAATGTTCTCCGACCGCTGTATGGCTGAAGGCATGGCCGAGGTCTATCGCCAAGTGCTGCGACTCTAAATCGCTTTATTGCTTGATTTAGCCGGGCCGCTGCTATAAACTATTAAAGCAGGATGACTATTATTTTATCCATGAGACAAAGACCCTGTATCGGCGAGGACTGGACCATGCAAGAACAAATCACGGTTGACATACCCGGTGAGATCAAGACCGCCCTGGATGACGCCGTTCGCAGCGATGGCGTTTCGTGCGGCGAATTGGTGGGCAAGGCACTCAAACAATACCTTTTTTTTCGTCGCTTGCGGCTGCTTAGCGACCGAATGACGGCCAAGGCACAAGTACAAGGGATTCAGAACGAAGAGGATGTTTTCGGCCGGGTTTCATGAAAATCGTACTTGATACAAATATTCTGATTGCGGGCCTCATCACGCGCGGAGTGTGCCGCGATTTATTGGAACACTGCATACAACAGCATCAGGTTATCGTATCCGATTTCATTTTGAACGAACTCCGTGAAAATCTTCAGAATAAATTTCAATTCGACTCCAAAGAAATCGGCGAAGCAATCGCCTTGTTGGTGGCGGAAATGCAAAAGGTGGTTCCCGCAATAATGGAATACCTGTCTGTCGTGATCCGCAGGACGATATGATTTTGGCTACGGCAATTGCCGGAAACGCCGAATGTATTGTTACTGGCGACGAGGATTTAATTGTTCTGGGACAATATGGATCCGTACGGATTCTGCGCCCGAGGGAATTCGTCGATTTTGAAACCCATCGCTGACAAGTTGCGACATTTGCCGTAAATGGCCCACATCTGTCGCTCTTTTTTGTTATAAATACTTCTGATACGCCGCCACGGCCAGGGCGTCGCAGCGTTCGTTCTCGGGGTGGCCGGCATGGCCGCGGACGTGGGTGAAATGGATTCGGTGCCGGCTGAGCAATTCGTCGAGTCGCCGCCACAGGTCTTCGTTTTTAATCTCCACCAGCCTCTTCCCTTCGCGGCGGCACCAGCCGTCGGATTTCCACTTCGACAGCCACTCGGTCAGCCCTTTGCCCACGTACATGCTATCGGTAATAAGTTCGACCGAGGTGGGGCGTTTGAGGGCCTCCAGGCCGCGGATCACGGCGGTAAGCTCCATGCGGTTGTTGGTGGTTTCGCGCTGGCCGCCCGATTTTTCAAGGACTTTTCCCGAGCCGGGATGTTTCAGCATGAACGCCCACCC
>JBEKIK010000455.1:0-2705 GCA_050011795.1 Thermoguttaceae bacterium
ATATTTATTATTTATCAACCAGAGTTGGATAAGCGCTAAAATCAACGGCGCCAACATCACCAAGACGACAATTGCCAGCCAACGCGATTGCCGCCAATGCTGCCATGTAAGCCGTCGCAGTATAGTCCAGAAGTTGGAACCAGACATATACTCCTTTAGCGTCTTTGACTTGCTACTTGGTTTGATCCCCACATTTATTATGGGTAGGTTTATACCAAATATCGGCCGTAGTTTATCTTTGAACCATCCACGGCCAAGAAAAATATTTACAATAGCCAATAAAACGCTCAAACTGACAAACACCTGCATGGGCAATGACTGTCTTGGAAATGGGATTTGCATTATCCCGGCAATTACGTAAGAACCCATGGAAGCAACAGTCACGCTGATGATGGCCGCCAGCAACGGCCGTTTCAGAATTAGCGAAAAAAATACGCCCCAAACCAGGTACAACCAAGCGCCCATGCAGGCAATCACCAGCATATCCCAGATTCGCATCTCCCATATAGTTACATGTCTTTCCAGCACCCGTCCGCCAGCCAGACAAAAAGCCAACATATTCAATAAAACGAAGATCGCAAAGGTGCTCAGTAATGCAAGAGCGATTTTGCTCCAAAATACTTGCATTGCCGTTACGGGTAGCGATCGCTGAAATTCATAAGTTTCAGCGTCGTACTCGCCGGCGAACGTCGTTGATGCACACCCCAGCATATAAAACACCGGCGTTGCAAAAGCAATGTAAAAAAACCACAGATTACGCTCTTCCACGCGATTGTTGAATAACCAGGCAAATAACATCAGCATCAGGGCCAGCACCGCCATGGCGATCCAGAACGCCCGTTGCAGCCGGTATTCCTTCCACAATAGCCGCCAAAAAATTGCCCGGTTCATGGTACGGAATCCTCCTTGGCGGCAGTTTGCACCGCTGCGCCGTTTTCCTGTTGCATGTAGGCGATGAAAATTTCTTCCAAGTTCGTGGAAACGACCTCCAATGCCCGGACGTTCTCGTGACCATTTAGCGCGGAAAGTTGCTCGTCGCTAATGCCCCGGGCGATCAACTGCCACTGCCGCTGCTTCAGCCGACGGCTGAGGATTTCGCCGCGGATTTGGGGCAGATCCATTGCGCCGTCCTTCATGGTGACGGTCAGCTTGCGGACTTGCGATTTGAGTTCGTCGAGCCGTTCGACCAAAATCAGCCTGCCCTTGCGCAAAATGGCGATGATGTCGGCCACGCGTTCCACCTCGGCAATCTGATGGCTCGACAAAAAGACCGTCTTTCCGGCCGCCGCCCGATCGACCATGTTTTCCAGAAACTCGCGCCGCACCATGGCGTCCAATCCGGAGGTCGGCTCGTCGAGAATGAGCAAATCCGGCTGGTTTGCCAAGGCCAGCGATAATAAAACCTTGGCCCGGGCGCCTTTCGACAGATGCGAAATCTTCTTCTTTCCCGATAGACCGAATCCTGCCGTCAACCTCGCGTATTCCGGCAGGAATCCATTGCCGTAAAATCCGGCGGTGAACCAGCCGATTTCGTCGACTGTCATCCACTCGTACAAAGTTGGCCGCTCGGGCACATAACCCACGCGCCGGCGGATCTGGATGCCTTGCGCGGCGGAGGGCAGGCCCAAGACCTCGGCCCGGCCGGAGTTCGCATCGGCCAGCCCCAGCATGATGCGGATGGCGGTGGTCTTTCCAGCTCCATTCTCGCCTAAAAGGGCAAAGACCACTCCGTTGGGCACCTCAAAGGAAACATCGTCAAGCGCAAGCTCGGCGCCAAAACGTTTGCTGACATTTTTAAGTCGGATGATCGAATCCATAAATTATGCCTTTCTATCTCATGTTGGGGCGACAGTTGAACTGTCGCCCCAACCAACATTTATGCCTTTCCAGGTTCGACGGCCGATAATTCCCGCTCCACAATCGTACGCAATTCATCAGGGTCGAGCCTGCTTTGCACGGCCTCGGACAGGACCTGCGTCAAACGTGCTCGGATCAGTTCCACGCGCTCCTTCCGGCAACGCTCGGCCGCGCCGGGAGCGACCGCCAGGCCCGTGCCGCGTACCGACTGAAGCACCCCGTCGGTCTGTAATTGGCGGAAAGCCCGGGCAACGGTGTTTGGATTTATCGCCAACTCCCGGGCAATTTCCCGGACAGAAGGCACCAGTTCGCCTTCCTTAAAATCCTCGCCGGCGATGGCGAATTTAACTTGCCGGACCACCTGCTCGTAAATCGGCAATCCATTTTGGAAATCAATTTGTAGGAACATAAGTTGCTCACTGTATTAGGTATATAGTACAGTATACAGATTCGATAAAACATGTCAAGTGGCAAAAATGATTATTTATTGATTCTCGGGTAAATATCGTGATTTCTGCTCGTCGTGGTTTCTGTCCAGAGCCGGGCCGAGTCAGCCCGGAATGGCCGTGGGAACACGACATGGTTCTATTACCCAGGGTATTAGGTTATTCCCCTCATAATATGCAGAGAATTCCCTTGGAAATCAAATACCCAAATCCTTTCATGGCCAGGCTGTTTTTCGTGTAAACTAGTAAAATTGCTTGGGGATAACCGATTACTGAAAACTGATAACTGGTAACAATCATTCTGGAGCCCAAGGCCGTGACATTATCGCCACTAGAACAGGCGCGTTACTTTTTGAAAGATACGATTCGGCAAACCATCGATCTAACGCAAACCGATCAAAA
>JBEKIK010000456.1:0-2703 GCA_050011795.1 Thermoguttaceae bacterium
TATTATCCGGCCTTAACAGATTACTGGGATTGATTGCCCACTTGCCAGCGGGCGCGAGCGGGTTCGGGAATGGGATTCTCATAGTCTCGAGGCCGAACACCGACCAAGGCCGGACCTATGTCGTTCTCGGGGTAAGGATCGAATCGAACCGCGCGGTTTTGTTGCGTCTGGGCCGAACCCGGGTGGGCCAAACTCGGCTTGGCCGTGCTTTGGCATCCGGCAAGGCCAAAAAATAATAATAACAAGATGGCTGCGGTTGGAATCTTGTACATGCACTTCTCCTTGCCGGATAAAGGTGGGGGATTATACGCTTAGAAGCCCTTGACAAGAAGATTAATACACCCCGGTTACTGAAAGACAATCGACACCCGGGACTCAAATCCATAAGTCTAATTACCACAATATGTTAGGGTGTTAATATACAACGGATTTGCACGCCTTGCCGGTTTTTAGAAAAAAACGGAAAAATCAAGCTTGAATTTCCGCTTTGGTCTCGTTGTAAGTCTCAACCCTATTACGCCCGGCAACTTTGGCCGCGTATAAAGCTTCATCGGCATGTTCGATCAATGCCTCGGGCGCTGTAAGGCCCGTGGCTTCGGCTATACCAAAACTGACTGTGGCGCGTACGGCTTCGCCTTTTGCCGATATACTGATCTCCTCGATATTGCGTCTGCACCGTTCGGCCAGGGAGCGGGCATTTGCGGCGGTTTCCTGGGGAACCACAATGGCAAATTCCTCGCCGCCGTAGCGTGCGGGCATGTCGATGTTTCGGCATTGCTTTGCAAAGACTCCGGCGATTTCCCGGAGTAATTGATCGCCCACAAGATGTCCGTATGTGTCGTTCACCTTTTTGAAATGATCGATATCGGCCATGATGAATGAAAAAGATTGACCGTGTCTTTCCATGCGGGCCCATTCCTGTTGCAGGCGTTCCATAAGAGATCGGCGGTTGGGCAAACCGGTCAGCGGGTCGAGGTGGGCGTATTCGATTAGTAAGTCTTGCAGGTTTTTTGTGCGTAAAGCGGCTCGAACGCGGGCTTGCAGTTCGAAGGCGTCGAAAGGCTTGGTGATGTAATCCATCCCGCCCAGGTCCAGTCCCTTGATCTTGTTTTCGGGGCTGACGAACCCGGAAAGAAATAGAACCGGAATCATGCACAACTCCGCATCGGCCTTCAATGCGCGGCAGACCTCGAAACCGGACATTTCGGGCATGTCGATGTCCAGCAGAATCAAGTCCGGCATTTCTCGCTTGGCGATTTCCAGGCCGGCCTTGCCCCCTGCGGCGCAAAGGATATTCTCGCACTCTTTTTTCAGGCGCGTTTTGGCAATTAGCAGTGCATCCGGGTTGTCGTCTATAATAAGAATTTTCATGATGGACTCGCTCCGGCGGTGTTGTAATTACGGTATCCATTTTCAATGGCCCGGCTCAACAAAGCAATTTTGTGCAACGCTGCGCCGGCCAGTTGTAGGTCCTGCGCCTTGGCGGCTTCTTCCAAATCCTTGGCTGCGTCGGTCAACATGGGGTATCCGTAATTCCCTCCCGATCCTTTCATCCTATGCGCCAGACGTTGAAGGTTCTCAAACTGCGCATTGCCCAGCGCGGCGCGCATTTCGTCCACTTGACCGCCAAGACGCTCGATGTAGCCGTCCAGGATGGGCATGATCTCCGGATCGTCCACATACAGCGATAGGATTACATTATCCTCGCTAAGAGGATTCTCTATAACATCCGGCAAAATATCGGCCGATTCCGGAATGACTTTTCCGGCGTGCCAGGCGATGATCCGTATCATTTTCGCGCGATTGATCGGTTTGCTGAGGTGGTCGTTGCATCCGGCGGCCAGGCAGCGCTGCTTGTCCTCCGACATGACGTTTGCGGTCAAGGCCAGGATCGGCCGATCATAATCGCGGCTGCGCAGCAGGCGCGTGGCTTCGTAGCCGTCCATTTCCGGCATGTTCAGATCCATGAGAATTACGTCGAAGAATTCGCTTTCGGCTTTTTTCACGGCAATTCGTCCGTTTTCGGCGATTTCCGCCTTTGCTCCCGCCCGGGAGAGCATAATTTTGATCAGTTCTTGATTGTCGATGCTGTCATCGGCCACCAGGACTCTAACACCCGATAAAATCTTGGCGTCTTGAGAGTAATTATTCCCGCCTAAATCCTCGATAATATCCGAGGGTTGCTGGAATATTTTGATGCCCTTTAGATCGCCGGCGGGAACAATCAGGGTGAAGGTGCTTCCGCCGCCATACACGCTCTTGACGGTAAGCTCGCCGCCGAGCAATTCCGCGATATGCTGCGCAATGGCCAGGCCCAGCCCCGTTCCCCCGTATTTCTGCGACGTGACAACGTCTCCCTGGTTAAACGGTTGAAATAGTTGCGGCAGAACTTCCTCGCGAATGCCGATTCCAGTGTCAACGATATCAAACTTCACGGCGGGTTGGGCGTCTCGCCACTGGCGCAGGAAGGAAACCTTGATGCGCACCTGCCCATTTTCGGTGAATTTGACCGCGTTTCCTAGCATATTTACGATTGCCTGCCGGAGCCGATTGAAGTCGGTATGGATCGTTTCCGGCATTTCGCCCAGGTAATCGACCGAAAGCACATTGCCGCGCAGTTCGGCGCGCGGCCGCATCGTGCCGGCCACGTCGGCCAACAAAGAGACGACGTTGCAGCGCTGCATGTTCAGCGCCAGTCGGCCG
>JBEKIK010000457.1:0-2681 GCA_050011795.1 Thermoguttaceae bacterium
TAAAGACCCACATGCCCACGGCAAGCGTGGGCATGGCACCCGGCATGGCGGCAGGGCGTTCCCACGAAGGACCGTGGGAACGAGAAAAAACACACATGCCCACGACAAGCGTGGGCATGGCACCCGGCCACTGTCCACTGTCCACTGTCCACTGTCCACTCTTCTACTGGCTGAGTCTGGCAGCTTTCGTGTTGGCGATGCTCAGCAAGGGATCGGCGGTAATCTTGCCGGTATTGCTGCTGGGGATTGCCTGGTGGCTGCGACCCAAAGGGACTGACCAAATTTTCGTGCCAACGAAAATGGGACTGTCCCCTTATGCCCGGCGCGACCTTGTGTTGACCGCGCCTTTTTTCGCGGTTGCTATAGCGTTGACGGTTGTGAACGTATGGTTCCAGACACACGGCATGGATGTAGCGTATCGGACCGTCAATTTCGCGGAGCGATTGCTGGGCGCGGGAGGGGTTATATGGTTCTACCTTTACAAAGCTTTGTTGCCGCTGAACCTCGTTTTTGTATATCCGCAGTGGCGCGTCGAGGCCGGCAATCCGCTGTGGTGGCTGCCGCTTGCGGCGGCATTGGCCGTTACGGCCGTGCTGTGGCGATATCGGAAGGGCTGGAGCCGGCCGTTGTTGTTTGCCTGGGGATTTTTCTGCGTGGCGCTCGTGCCGGTACTGGGTCTAAAAGACGTGGGCTTCATGGAACATTCGCTGGTGGCCGATCATTATCAGCACATCGCAATCATCGGGTTAATAGCGCTGGTTTCAGCGGGCTTTAGCGCTTGGCATCGGCAGTCGCGGTGCGAATCGCACTGGGCAACCGCCGTCGCCGTTGCGGTAGTGATGGCGCTGGCATTTCTGACCTGGCGGCAAAGCGGGCTATACCGTGACGCCATTACACTGTATCAAGCGACGCTGGAAAAAAATCCAAAGTCTTGGATAGTGCAAAACAACTTGGGTATCGCGCTGGATGATGCAGGCCGACCGCAAGATGCGATCAACTATTACCGCGAAGCGCTGCGCCTTAAGCCTGACTATGCCGAGGCCCATTACAACCTGGGATTCGCCTTGGTCAAGATAGGTCTCTTGCCGGAGTCTATTAAACAATATGAGCAAGCCTTGAGGCTGAAATCCGATTACTCGGAGGCCCACAACAACTTGGGCATCGTATTGCATAAAATGGGCCGGTTACAGGAGTCGATCGAACAATTCCAGCTTGCACTACGCTCGAAACCGGATTTCCCCGAGGCCCACAACAACCTGGGCATCGCATTGGTCCAGGCAGGCCGGCCTGAGAAGGCTGTCGAACAGTACAAGCAGGCCATAAGTTTCAAGCCCGACTACGACAAGGCTTACTTCAACCTGGGTAACGCATATAAAGCAATGGGACAACATCAAGAGGCGATCGAAAATTACCGGCAGGCCTTGGAACTTGCCCGAGCTCATGGGCAAACAGATCTGGCCCGGCAGATCGAAAACACATTGAATTCCTACAAAGCCGGCCCGATAAATCTCCAAAATTCGCCGTCCGATTCCCAATCCCCGCCTCCGCCGCCTTAACCCTCCGAGATTCCGATATTGGCCAAATCATGTCACATCCTGATATAAAACTCGGTTTAGGGTTAATCGGCATCGGCCGCCAATGGGGACATGCGGCAATTCAAGTGCCGGAAGAAGACGACGTACTCGAATTTCTCAAGGGCGCGTATGAATTGAACGTGGATTTTTTCGATACGGCGGCTTCGTACGGATCGAGCGAAGAGCGTCTGGGAAAGTTTTTGCGAACCCTAAACCCCGGGCAAAGAGAACGCATTACCGTGTCTACGAAATTCGGCGATCACTGGGACGATAAAACCCGGAACTCTTATGTCGATCATTCCTTCGACGCCCTGCGCGCAAGTCTCGACCGGAGTATATCCAGGCTGGGTAAAATCGACGTTCTACAATTGCACAAGACCACGCCCCAGGCGCTGAAAAGCGACGACCTGAAACGGGCCCTGGATTACGCACGCAGGAAAGGCGTTTCCCGGTTCGGGGCCAGCGTAAGCGACTTGGAATCCGGCCGCATGGTCTGCGAAAGCGGCGTGTTTTCCATTATCCAATGCCCTTACAACGCGGAAAATACAAAGTTCGGCGAAATCATCGATCTGGCGGAAGAAAAACATAAACTCGTTCTGACCAACCGCCCATTTGGGATGGGGAAAATTTTATATGACGAAGCCCGAGAAGCGGTCGATAAAAAATCTCGGCAAATCGAGGCGTACAAATTCATTCTCCGGAAAAAGTTCCACGGCTTCATCCTTTCAGGGACAAAGTCGCTGAAACATCTGCGCGAAAATCTTGAGGCGTTTAAACTTGCATAGCAGATGTAGGTCAGGTCCCCCGTACCTGACACCAAGCGGCGAACAGTCAGGTACGGGTTACCTGACCTACGACACTGGAACATCTGCGCGAAAACATCGAGGCGTTCCGATTGGCATATTTCAAAAAGCGTTGAGTTTCTTTGCCGCCCAACGGGCCAGTTTTTCGCGAAAGATTTTGGCGTTGTGGCGGATATCGACGGGAAAAGATGGATGGAGAAGGAAATCGTCGATGGATTTTGTGAGCGGACTGCTTTGTCCTAGCAGGCGGATTTCGTCGAGCAAGGCTTTTTTAGCCGCCGGAGTTTTTGAGAACTTGCCTTGC
>JBEKIK010000458.1:0-2666 GCA_050011795.1 Thermoguttaceae bacterium
TCGTGGCGTGAATACATTGCTCGGCCAACTCTCGCATTCGCCGTACCATGTCGCCCCGAACATCCTTCTTCGCCCGGTTCATAGACCCGATGTCGAGCATCGCCGGTGTGACGACGATCTTCTTGTTGCCGGCGATCATTTGGGCGAATCGCCTTCGTTCGTCATACGTGAGCAGGTTCCCCTTTGGCTCCCCTTTTTTGAATGCCGATTGGGCGAGCGTCTCGACGAACAGGTCGAACTTAGCGAAGATCTCACTTACCGCCGACTCCGGAATAGTGATACCGGCGACGATACCGACTCGTTGGACCCCGTCATCGTCAGGTCGGAAATCGCCCGACTCATCGAAATAGAAGTTCATGATGTTGCTTCCCCGGCCTTCCCGTTGAGAATTACCTATTCGTGATGGCCTCGGACGCTCGATGCTGCTGCTGGCTTGCCCAGCAGTGCATTTCCGTCAATTGTACACCGTACATTATCCATTGTCTGCTTTTCTCTGCAATTTTCAATCTACATATTGCCCTTATATCTCATCACTCATACTTCATCTCTCACCCTTCCGCCTTGCAGAAGGTGGCCAATTCTTGCTCTGGAAATACGTCCCGCGATCTGCTAAGTTCTTAGCGACAATAAACTAATATCCAACCTTAGTATCCTTAGTGTCCTTCGTGGAAAAAAATACTGAAAAAAACATGGCAAACGAATCCCCAAACGTGCAAAAATCGACATTTAGGCCCCAAAAAACTTGAGTGCCCACGCATGCAGAAACGTGGAAAAAACGCAATTTGATCCCCAACTCTTGAATTCGCCATCACGCGCGTTCGGAAAATGTTTCGATTTCCAGGCGGGCTAGAGACTCGCTTAATTCATGCGGGGTTTGCGGACGGCGCAGGGGGTCTTTGGCCATCATGCCGTGGACCAGGCGGGCAACGCCGGCGGGCAGGTGCGGGGCTATGCGGCGGAGGTTGGGCGGGATGGATTGCTTGTGTTGCGAGGCCAGTTCCGCCAGGTCCGCGCCTTCAAACGGCAGACGCCCGGCGAGGATGCGGAACAGAACCGCGCCCAGGCTGTAAATGTCGCTGCGGATGTCGGCCCTGAGTGCGGAGGTAAGAAATTCCGGGGCAATGTAATGAAACGTGCCCAGCACACAGCGGTCCACGGCCGAGCCGGTTTCGTCCGAGCGCCGGGCGAAACCAAGATCCAAAAGCGTTGCGTGTCCTTCGGGCGAGAGCATGATGTTGCCCGGTTTCACGTCGCCGTGCATCCAACCGGCCTTGTGCAGTGCGTCCAGGGCCTCGGCCGCCTGCCGGGCGATCCATAAAACCTGGGGCAGGTCAAATCGCTGACCGGCGGCAAGGCGGCGTTCCAGAGTAGCCCCTTCGAGCCAGGGCATTACAACGAATCGCGGCGGTTGTTGTACGCTTGCATCCAGGATGGGTATCAAATGCGGATGCGAAACGTTTTGCCCAACCAGGGCCTCGCGCATTAGCAAGCGGACTGCCTGGGCGTCGTTCTGCCAGGCCGGCAACAGCATTTTTAGCGCGTACGACGGAGGTTGGTTGGGCGTAGAGCCGACCGGCCGGGCGCGGAAGATTTTCGCCAGCCCCCCTTCGGCCGCAAAGTTTACCAATTCCCACTGCCTTACCCGACAGGGAAATCTTGATATTTCCGGGGCGGGGACTGATTGCGCGGCAATAGGCGGCGTTTGCAGGGTCTGAGTCATTTCGAACTATGCGGGAAAAGAGCTTGTATTGCTTTGAAAAAGGGGACAGGCGCCTCGCCTGTTTTGTTTTCGTCGGGTTTTTATGGAACAAGATCGGAGCCAGTTCCCTTTTTCAACAGGCTGAGTCTAACAATAGCATCGGTTATTAGGGCGATGGCAGCGTATGGGCATCATTTCCGCTCGTTTTGCTTTCCCCTTTTACTTATTTTCAAAGATTTTGCTCTTCCGCTGGTAAACTTTTAGTGTTACACAAGATATGCCAATTGAAAATTGTCGATCTTTCGTTCTATCCAAACCAGGAGGGCCAGACATTCTTGTCTGGCCAGAAAACAACAGGCAAGAATGCCTGTCCACCTGTTTAAATATCTATGCAAAATCCAAGGATTATTTTGCTGGATATTGCGGCTTGGATGACGTTGGTTTTTTTCCGCACCCCGAATCCGGTCCAGCATGGTGCGTACTTCATTTTCCAACAGCCGGGCATTTTGCTGGCAAGTGATTTTTGGACCCGGCTTGCCGACCGGTTTTTATGGAAAAGCTGCGGCCCGCTGACTACGATTTTGATGTTCGTGGGGTTCTACGCGGTGCACTCCGGGCGGCGGCGGGCAGGGGCGGTAGTTTCCCGGACCGTCATGGGTTTACTCCGCAGCCCTTCATCCATTATGCCCGGCGCGATGGTTGGACGTGGCAGGAGTATCCCAGCGACATGCAAATCCTGCTGGATCGTTATAAAAAACAAGGCGCGGAATGCGTTGTGCTGTATTTCGATCGAAAAACGACGGCTGAAGAACGACGCCGCTACGACGCTTTGTTGAAAACTCTGCCGATATTGGAACACCGAGCCGGTCCTTGGGGATTGGGCAAAACTCCGTGCGAGTTTTACGTATTGCAATTGCCCGGCGCTAATTTTAAAGCGGAACATACGGCGATAAAATCGCAACTCAAG